>JAPLPD010000368.1 GCA_026400395.1 Alphaproteobacteria bacterium
GGCGGCGGCCGCCGCCGGCGCCAGTACGTCGGCCAGCGCGACCGGTGACGCAGCGCCGAGGCTGTAGCTCAATAGCACGCCGGCCAGCGCCGCCGATGCACCGGAAGCGGCGAACACGCCGATGATGATGCGATCGGTGTTGAGTCCGGCGATTCGGCTGGCGCGGCGGTCGCTGCCGGTCGCGATCACGTCGCGGCCGATGTGCGTATAGGTCATCACCAGCGCGGCAAAAACGAACACGGCGAGCGCCGCAGCGCTCCGCACCGACAAGAGATTCGCGACCGGCTCGTTCAAACCGAGCGCTACGGCCATGTTGGGATAGCTGATCGTCTTGTTCTCGGTGAGCACGTAGGTCATGCCTTGCAGCGTCAGGAGCCCGCCGAGCGTGACACCGACCGAGCTTAAGCCCAGTCTTGTCATGATCACGCCCTGCAGCACGCCGCTCGCAATACCGGCACCGACACCCAGCACGACGCCGAGCCACGGATTGTCCACGCCGGTCATCACCGCGATGCAGCCGGCGAGGCCGACGATCCCGGCCACCGACAGGTCGAACTCCCGCACCAGCATCGACAGCCCGAGCCCCAGCGCCACCAGTCCCACGGTCGCGAACAGCTGCATGACGCTGAATACCGTGCCGATGCTGAAGAAGTAGCCGTGACCGCGGTCCATAATACCGAGTACGACGATGGCGCAGGCCATGATGGTGAACGGCCGCATCGCCGGGACCAACAGAGATTTTGCGGTTCGTGCGATCATCAGCGCCTCTCGCCGATCGTGTGCAGCATGATGACGCTGAGCACGATCAGGCCGGTGATGAGATACTGCAACTGTTGGCTGAAGCCGCGCAGCAACAGCACGACCTCGATGACGGCGATGACGGTGACGCCGATCAGGGTGCGGACCACCGAGCCGGAGCCGCCCTGAATTGCTGTGCCGCCGACCAGCACGGCGGCGATGGCGGTGTAGTCGTAGCCGGTGCCCAATTCCATGTCGCCCGAGCCATAGCGGGCGGCGAGCAACACGCCGGAGACCGCCGCGCAGGCGCCGGCAATCACATAGGCGAAGGTGACAGCGGCGGCGGTGCTGATGCCCGCGGCGGTCGCCGCCCGCGCGTTGCTGCCGACCATCGCCATGGCGCGGCCGATCCGGGTCCAAGACAGGATGAATTGGCCGGCGACGACTGTCGCAAAGAAATACAGGGCCTCGATCGGGATGCCGGCGATGCGGCCCTTGAACACCTGCAGGCCCTCGCCGCCCGGATAGATGCGCACCCCGCCAGTGGCAAGATCGGCGCCGCCGATCAGCAGCGAAAGTCCGGCGATGCTGACCAGGATCGGGTTGGCGCGGAAATAGCCGATCAGCACCCCCTGCGCTGCCGTGACCACGATACCGAACAAAAGCGTCAGCAGGAACGCCGGAAGGATACCGGCCGACAGGCTGGACAGAAAGATCAGCGCCGATGCCGACAGCGTCGCGCCAAGGCAAAGCGACATGATGTTGCCGGTGAGCGTGATGAAGGTCATGCCAACCGCGACGCAGCCGATGAACGAAATGGCGTTGAGCAGCGCGTTGATGCTGATCTGGGAGGTAAAGCCCGGCGTTGTCAGCGCGAAAATCGCAATCGCCGCAATGGTGATAATGCGGATCGCCAGGACGATGTGGCGCGTTCTCATGCCGCGGCAACCGGGTGGGTGATGTCGGCCAGTACGCGATGCAGGCTCGCTTCGCCGCGCCGATAAGAGCCGATCTGCCGGCCGCGATACATGCTGACGATGATGTCGGACATCCCCAGCACTTCCTCGATGTCGGACGACGCCATGATGAGGCAATAGCCGCGGTCGCAGAACTGCCGGATCAGCCGGTAGATTTCCGCCCGCGCGCCGACATCGACGCCCCGGGTCGGCTCGTTCATCAAGAGCACGCCGGGATCGTCGCCGCCGATCGAGCGGCCGAAGGCGAGTTTCTGCTGGTTGCCGCCGCTCAGTTCGTCCGCGTGCGAGCGCAGGCGCTTCAGGTCGACGCCGACCGCAGAGGCGAGCCGTGACGCGGTGGCGCGAAGCTTCGAGCGCTCCAGTATCCCAAGCCGGGTGTGGTCGGACAGCCGCGTGGCGACGAGATTCTGTCCGACGCTCAAGCGAAGAAAAATGCCTTCGCCGGCGCGATCCTCCGAAATGAATTGCACGTTGGCGGCCCGCGATTTTGCCACCGAGCGAAGCCGCACCGTCTGGCCCGCCACGCTGACCTCTCCGGTAGCGTCGGCGGCAAGGCCGACGAGCGCCCGCAGCACTTCGATCGCGCCGGAGCCGACTTGGCCGGCGAGGCAGATTACCATGCCGCGCTCCGCGACCAGGTTGAAGTCCTGGACGATCGGCGGGACCCGCAGATGTTTGACCGTGAGCATCGGTTCGCCCGGCTTGCTGTCCCAGCGCGGATACATTTCGCCCATGTTGCGCCCGAGCATCATCTCCATCAGGTGCTCGCGGTCGATCTCGGCGGTGGGGCGTGTCCCGACCAACTCGCCGTTTCGCAGCACCGAGACGGTGTCGCAAATCTCGAATACCTCGCCGAGCCGATGCGTGATGTAGATGATCGACTTACCTTCGGCCTTCAGCACCCGCAATGCGCTGAAGATACGTTCGATCTCGACGTCCGACAGCGTCGCGGTCGGCTCGTCGAGGATCAGTACCCTTGCGTCGCGGGTCAGCATCCGGGCGATCTCGACGAGTTGCCGCCGGCCGATGCTGAGCTGCGACACCGGCGTTTCGAGCGGCAGGTCGCCGAGACCGATCTTTTCCAGCGCCGCTTGCGCGCGGTCGCGAAGTTCCTTGCGGCGATGAAACAGCGGCACCTTGCGGTTGCCGAGCCAGATGTTGTCCAGCACCGACAAGGCGGGTGCCAGGCTCAGCTCCTGCGCCACCAGTGCGATGCCGAGTTCCTGTGCATGCAGCGGGCTCGGGATCGCGGTCGGCTTGCCGTCAACGAGGACAACGCCGCCGTCGACCTGATGCACGCCGGTGAAAACCTTGACCAGCGTGCTCTTGCCCGCGCCGTTCTCGCCACAGATGGCGCAGATTTCCTGCGCGCCGATCGACAGCGTGACTTTCTTGAGGACCTCGTTCGGGCCGAACCGTTTGGTCACCCCTTTGACAGCGAGAATGGGTTGTCCCGGCATAAGGATAATGCTGCGCCCTTGATGACTAGTAAGAGCAACCGGCCGTGAACTGCTCGAGGTTCTCCTTGCTGATCCCATGCACCGGCACGAGCTCATATTTCTTCAATTTTTCGCCGTTGAAATGCCCAATTACCTTCTTCGCCGCGATCTCGGCCTCTTCGGTCGGGATTTGCGTCGCGGTCGCGTACTGCTTGCCGGATTTGATGTTGATCATGCCGTCCTTCATGCAGTTGCTGCCGACAACCACGATCCCCTTGTCCGCCACGCCAAGCTTGAGGCCGGCCGATTCGACGGCCTGAATGGAGCCGGTTGCCTGGTTGTCCGCCATGGCAAAGATGCCATCGACGCCGCCGCGCGCGTTGAAGCGCACAAGCAGTTCACCAGTTATCTTCTCGGTCAGGGCGGTATTCCACTTGCCGTCCTCCGCGGCTACAAGCTCAAAGCCCGGATGCTTGGCCAAAACATCCTTGAAAGCTGCGATGCGGTCCTGGACGTTGAGTTGCTGGGCGGCGCCGGTCACCGCGACAATCTGCGCCTTGGTCTTGCCCTCGGCCATCAGGCCCTTGACCATGCCTTCGCCGGCCAAGCGTCCAAGCTCCCGGTGGTCAGTCCCCACATAGGACGTGAACAGTTCTTCGTAGTCCTTCTTCAAGGGCGTGACGATGAGTAAGACCGGAATACCGGCCGCCTTGGCTCGGGTCAAAGCCGGCACCACCGCCTGGTCGTTGACGTAGACCAACACGATGATATCGAATTTCTGCGCGATCGCGTCATCGATCTGCTGCGATTGTACCGCCGCGTCGTAGTTCGAGTTGAGGTTGGTCACCTTCATGCCGGCGTCGGTGGCGAACTTGGCGAAGGTCTTGGTCCAGGCGCCGATGTAGGGGTTGGCGTTGGATGTGCCGAGCAAGGCCACCCGCTTTCCCTCCGGTGACGCAACGGCGTCACGGCTGCCAAACGAAAGGCTCGTAAGCACAAGCGCCAACATGGCAAACACGAAACGCATGGACCTCTCCTGTGTGATCGGCGGCTTTCGAAAATGGTAACTGCAATTTCCAGTCCACGCCAGCAGGGATGGGGCGGCTAAACGCCCCTTCAACTGCGGCTGCCGAAATGGACCTCGGCCAGCCAACGCGCAATTGCGGCCAGGCGCTTGTCACGCTGCCAGCGCCCCAGCAATTGGACGCCCAAAGGCGCAACGTCGACCGCGAGGAGGGGCAGGTTCATGGCCGACGCATCCAGCACTGACGACGTCTCGTTGAAGATCGCGCTGCCGTGATCCATGCTGATGGGCCCGGGCCCAGGTGACGACAGGGTGACGAACCCGTCGGCGCGCCTTGCCAGTTCTTAGTGTATCGCCCGCAATTGCTCGCGTTCGACGTGCGCTGCGCGTGATATCGGCGCGGTCATAGGTCTCGATCAAATCCTTGATGCCGACCGGCATACCATCGACGGCGCTCAGCGGCTTGCCTGCCTTGTACCGCGCACCGGATTGGTCGGCGGCTTGGCGCGCCCGTTCCAGATTGAGGAAGGCAAATGCCATCACGGCGCCATCGAGCGCCTCGATCCGTTCGATGCAGCGTTCGAGATATGCGCGTGAATGGTCGGAGCCGTCGCGGAATTTCGCCACCGCATCTTGGAAACTCAGCATCCGGTACGTCGTCGGGTCGTAGGCGCCGGCTGGCGATTGTTTGGTGAGGTCCAGCACTAGATCAGCTTCGACGTGACTGGCAGTCCGAGCAGCACTTGTCCGGCGACCTCGAAGTTTACGAATTGCGACTGCACCTGCTGAGTTACTGCGTGAATGTCGCGCAGCCGCCGCTCGAACGCCTGGCTCTCGAAGATTGCTGTGCCGCCGGCGAAGTGGTACGCGGTCTCGACGACTTGCTTGGCTTGGTGACTGGCATGAACTGCCGCAAGCCGCAGCGCAGCACGCTGTTGTAGTGTGGCGCTCTCACCGCGGTATGCCGCATCCCACATATCACGCAGCGCTTGTATCAAATAGGCTCGGGACGATTGCCATTCTGCCTCGGCGACTGCCACCTTCGACTGTACCACCGGGTTATCACGCAATGGCTTGGAGCCGAGCATCGGTACCTTGGTGGTGGCGATTTGGATGAACGCGTCGAGCGCTGCTCGAGCAATGCCGAGTGCAACTGCGGCAAAGGCCGCGCCGTAGATCTGATAGGTGGTGAAGCGGTAGAGCGGTCCGGCCTCGCGGCGGTCGGAGACCGACTCCCGAGTGAAGGTATATTGCGCCGGTACGAACAGATCGGTCACCGTATAGGTGTCGCTGCCGGTGCCTTTAAGGCCAACGACCTGCCACACGTCGTGGATGACCGCCTTTGTTTTCGGGAACAGCATTGTCCGCTCGGTTGGCTTGCGATCCGGGCCAAGGCAAGGTTTGCCGTTCGCGTCGACCAACGGCGAGTGGCCGCCGAGCCACTGCGCGTGACGGCTACCGCTGGCATAAGACCATGTCCCGGTGACGCGATACCCGTCATCGACGGCGGTCGCTCTGACCGTTGGTCCGACCGGGCCCCAAGCCAGCACGGCATCCCGGGCGGCGAAGATTTCGTGCGCGACAGCGGGCTCGATGTAGGCCGCGGCCATCGAGCAGCCCGACGCCTGGGCCAGGCACCATGCCGTGCTGGCGTCGGCTTTGGCGATCTCCTCGATGGCGGTGACGAATGTTACCGGATCGCTTTCTTCGCCGCCGCAGCTCCGCGGCAGCAGCATTTTGAACAAACCTGCATCAAACAGTGTTGCAAGAAGCTCCTGCGGCAACGCGCGATCGCGCTCAATTGCTGGCGCATTGCGTTCGATCAGTGCGCGTAGTTGCCGCGCCCGTCGTTCTGGATCGCCGGACCGAGGTGTCGTAAGTGGCGCGTCGATGTTCATCACGCGATGTGAGTGTGATGATTTTTGAGATACCACTCTGCGATCTCCTCGCGGGTGGCGAACCAGACGTCGTCGAACTGCTTGCAGTAGGCGACGAAGTCCCGCAACGCGCGGATGCGGAACGGCTGGCCGATCACATGGGGATGCAGTCCGACATTCATAAAGCGTCCGCTCTTGGCGCTTTCCTGGTAGAGCCAGTCGAACTGCTCCTTGAACACGGTGAAGGCGCCGTTGACGTCCTGGCCCTGGCGCATGAACACGGTGAAGTCGTTGACCTCCGACGTGTAGGGGATCGACACCATCGTTTTTCCGGAGCGGGTCTCGATCAGATAGGGCTGGTCGTCGTTGAGCAAGTCGGTGGTGAAGATCAGGCCTTCCTCGGCGAGTATGTCTACGGTGTTCAAGGTGCAACGGAGCGAGCTCGACAGCCATCCTTTGGCCGGCTTGCCGCAGACCTCCTTGTAGACGCGCAGGGTTTCGCGGATCACTTCGCGTTCTTTCGCTTCGTCGAACGAATAGTCAGCCAGCAATTCGGTCTGCACGTAGTTGTGGGCAACGATTTCCCAGCCGCGCTTGAGCGCCGCGTCGATCACGGTGCGCCGCTCCAATCCCATCTTGGCGTTCATCGTGCAGGTGGAGGGCACGCCGAACTCATCGAAGATGTCGAACATGCGCCAGACGCCGACGCGCTGCCCATATTCGCGCCAAGTGTAGTTCGGGTTGTCATAAACGTTGCCGGGCAGGTCGCCGCCAACGATTCCAGGGCCACCTGGATAGAACGGCTTCGGCGTATCCTTGGTGGCATCCCAATATTCCAGGTTGGTTGTGATCATTACGGCGAGCCGCTTTCCGTT
Source organism: Alphaproteobacteria bacterium (assembly GCA_026400395.1). GTDB lineage: Bacteria > Pseudomonadota > Alphaproteobacteria > Rhizobiales > Xanthobacteraceae > Z2-YC6860. Next base: position 6,931 of record JAPLPD010000368.1, read on the forward strand.
GGGCCAGCGCAGCGGTTTGCGTTGCGGAAACGGCACGAACTCGTACTTCATTGGTCACACCCGTTTTGTAGGCGAAGGAACGACACGAACCGGGTAATGATATCAACGCTGCGTCTTTTGTCTAACAGGATGTTGAAAAAGGGTCTTCCCTCGGGCCAGCTAGCGTGATTCCGTCTTGTTAACGCAGGACGGAGGGGAGCGATGCGCGGGATGGATGAGAGATCGGGGTCGCTGTTTTCATATGTCGATCTTGAAGGGCGGATTCCGCATTCGCACCTACTGCGCGCGATCCGCCTTATTGTGAATGAGGCGCTGGTCGATCTGACTGGGACGTTTGAGGCGCTTTACTCAGCTTTCGGGCGGCCCTCGATCCCGCCGGAGCAGTTGCTACGCGCGATGCTCCTGCAAGCGTTTTTATCGATCCGCTCTGAGCGGCAGTTGATGGAGCGGCTCAACTTCGA
>JAPLPD010000361.1 GCA_026400395.1 Alphaproteobacteria bacterium
CCTTCTCGGCCACGCTTCGATCGATTCCAACTTTTGCGACAAGACGATCGAGAAGTTCGTCCATGGCCCCACGCCCTTCAGCCGCACTCATCGGCGGATTGGGACAATCATTAACACCACGACCGGGGAACACAATGGTGTTGGAACGCTTCATTTCGTGCACGTTGCGCGAAGGTCACAGCGCAGGTTCATTTAAACCGGAACAATCAGTGCGCCGCGTGGCGGAAATTCTCCACGACGTATCGCTAAAATTGCATTCATCCGCGCAAGCGCATCGCGATGGAAAATTGTTTTCGATTGAAAACAATTCGTGATCGCGCGTCTTGCGATGAGCGTGGTTGGTTGCATGCGAACGTGTGAGTTTTTGCTCGCCGAGCATACGGATGTGTCCGGTGCGCGGATGCGGTCAAAATTTATTGCGGCGGAGAAATTTTTCGTCGCGGCAACTGGAGAGATAAGCGGTCTGTTATCGGTCTGGTGCTGAAGCGCTTCCGCGCAGAACGGCGGCGGATGCATGCCGTACGCTGACGCAAAGCCTCGTTATCCGCCCGATTTGGCGGGCGGCCGGGTTTTGACGGCGGTGAAATTCCTCTGTTTTTCCATATAGATGGCCGGCGCGTCCGGAGCTTGGCGAAGGCGCCTCCGGTTCTGCTATGAGTGTGACAGGACAAGCTGGCCTTGCTTTTTATGGAGTTCTTTCATGAGCCAACTCGACGCGGTGCTGCAGCGGATCGACAGCGATCTCGATGCCAGCCTCGATCGCCTGTTCGCGTTGCTGCGTATTCAGTCGATCTCGACCGATCCAGCCTACAAGGACTCCTGCCGCGCGGCGGCCGATTTCGTCGCCGCCGATCTGACGTCGATCGGCTTCGATGCGCAGGTGCGCGCGACCGCGGGGCATCCGATCGTGGTCGGAAAATCAGGCAGCGGCAAAGCCAACGGCAAGCCGCGCGTTCTGTTCTACGGTCACTACGATGTGCAGCCGGTCGATCCGCTGGCGGAGTGGGCCCACCCGCCGTTCGAGCCGCGGCTCGACACGCTGCCCGACGGCCGCAAGATTATCGTCGCTCGGGGCGCTTGCGACGATAAGGGGCAGGCTATGACTTTCGTCGAAGCCTGCCGCGCCTACAAGGCGGTGACCGGGTCCCTGCCGCTGCCCATCACGATGATGATCGAGGGCGAGGAGGAGTGCGGGTCCAAGAGCCTGTTTAGTTTCGTCCGCGACAATGCCGACGAGTTCAAGCTCGACCTTGCGCTGATCTGCGACACCAGCATGTGGGACAAGAAGACGCCGGCGATCACCACCTCGCTGCGCGGCCTGGTCTATGAGGACGTCCGGCTGACCTGCGCCGACCGCGATCTGCACTCCGGGCTGTTCGGCGGTGCGGCACAAAACCCGCTGCGGGTGCTGAGCAGGATTTTTGCCGCGATACACGACGACAACGGCCGCGTTATGATCCCGGGATTCTACGATGGCGTCGCGGACCTGCCGGCCGAGGTCAAGGCCGATCTCAAGGGCCTCAACCTCACGGCGGAAACCTTCCTCGGTCAGGTCGGCCTGAAGGCTCCGGCCGGTGAGACGGACCGCATGCTGATCGAGCAGATCTCCACCCGTCCAACCGCCGAGATCAACGGCATCATCGGCGGCTATACCGGGGAGGGCGCAAAGACCGTCATTCCGGGCAAGGCGCTCGGCAAAGTGTCGTTCCGACTGGTCGGCCAGCAGAACCCGGCCAAAATTCGCGAGGCGTTCCGCGCCTTCGTCAAGGCGCGGTTGCCGGTCGATTGTACGGTGGAGTTCGCCAATTTCGCGGATTCGCCAGCGATCCAGTTGCCGTTCGACAGCCCCGCGCTGGAGAAGGCCCGCGCCGCGTTGCAGACCGAATGGGGCAAGAAGACCATCATGATGGGCGCCGGCGGGTCGATCCCGATCGTCGGCGACTTCAAGAGCGTGCTCGGCATGGATTCGCTGATGGTCGGCTTTGCGCTGGATGACGACCGGGTGCATTCGCCGAACGAGAAGTTTGACCTCACCTCGTTCCATAAGGGCATCCGGAGCTGGGCGCGAATTCTGGACGCGCTGGCGGCGTAGAGCGAGTTGCGACGAATGCGCGCCGCGGATTTGCTTGACGCTGCTGTGACAGATATTTAAGTTATTACTTAAATATCTGTTTGAGCGCTCCCCATGCCTGTTTCTCTAGAAGTTAGCTCTGCCTTCGCGGCCCTTGGGGATCCGACCCGACTGGCGATTCTGAGCCGCCTTGCCGACCACGGCGAAATGACCGTGCAGGAGATCGCGCAGCCGTTTGCGATGAGCCTGCCGGCGGTGTCGCAGCATCTGAAGGTGCTGGAACACGCCGGACAAGCGATGACCTGGCTGAACTTCACCCGCCGCGCCTGGGAATCGCGCTTCGATCGCCTCGAGCGCTTTCTTCACGACACATCGCAATCGACCGATCCGAAAGGCACCGAAAATGACTCAGACAAATGATCCACGTTCAACGTGGGCCCTGGACCGGGAGATCGTGATCACCCGCGTGATTGATGCACCACCGGAACATGTGTTCCAGGCGTGGACCGATCCCAAGCAGATCACCCAGTGGTTCTCGCCGGAGGGATTCCAGAACGAAACCCTTGAGATCGACATCCGCGTCGGCGGCCGCTGGCGTTTCATCTATGTCGGGCCGGACGGCACGCGCTATGAGAACCGCATGGTGTTCCTGCGCATCGAAGCGCCGCGGTTGCTCGAGATCGAGCATGGGTCCGACATCGACGACGATCCCGCGCGCTTTCACGTCACCGTCACCTTCGACGCGCAGAGCAACGGCAAGACCGTGCTGACCTTGCGTCAGCTCCACCCGACCGTCGAGCAGCGCAACGCCGGCATCGGCTTCGGCGCGGTGGAGATCGGGTTCACGACGCTGGACAAGCTCGCAAAGCATCTACGCTAGCGCGCGTTTCTCCCAGAAACGGCCTTATTTCGCGGCCGGGGCCCGGCCTAAACGGCTCGTCAACGGTTTTGCCGTTCTCTGGCCTTGGTCTGATGCTCTATTGTCCGGGTATGAGGTTTCGCGTGTTCAAACGGCTGACCATCGTGGCGAGCGTCGTGGCCTTTGGGCTGATGCTGGGCGGCTGCTCGAAGTGCGGCTTCTGGTGGGACGAATTGTCGAACCGTCCGGTCAAATCCTGCAAGGGCGATTTTCCGAACTGATCGCGGCCGTCAGTCGGTTTCCAGCAGCTGCACGAGGCGCGGCACATCGGTCAGCACAAGACCATCGCGCTGGCGCTGCAGGAATCCTTCGCGCTCGAGCGACTTCATTTCGCGCACCACCGCTTCGCGGGACGTGCTGACGCGGGCCGCGATTTCCGCCTGGGTCGGGGCGGGCGACAGCACGCCTCGTCGCGCGTCGGTCGGATCAGGCCGCGCCAGCCGCAACAGTTCGCACGAGACGCGGTGCCAGACATCGAGCGTGGAGAATTCGAGAACCCGGTTGTCCAGTTGGCGCACCCGCGCCGCAAGATGCTTCATCACGAACATCGACACCGAAGGATGGCTGTTCAGCACCTCCAGGAACACCGTCCCCGGCATGGTCGCGACCACCGCGTCCGCGACGGCCAGCACGCTGGCGGAGCGGGAGTGGCCGTCGAGCGGCGCCATCTCGCCGAAGAAGCCGCCTCCGACGAGATCGGCGAGGATCACCTCGCGTCCCGATTTCGCGTAGATCAGCACCCGCACCGCGCCGGAGACGACGAAGAACACATCGCTGCCGTCGTCCTGGTAGTCGATCACCCATTCCTTGGCCGCCACCCGGCGCCAGTCGCAGCGCGCGTCCAATGCCTCGATGTCCGCGCGTTTCAGCGACTTGAACATCAGAATGCCGACAAGGGTGGTGGGTTGCGGTGACATGAACGGGTCTCGATCGGATGACGGCGGCCACGCTAGCACGCCCGCGCGATGCATGGGGGTGATGCTTGTCACCCCTTCAGCGAAAGCAATGCCGTCAGGTCGGATGCAACCGCTGCCGGGGGGAAGCCGGGATACTCGTCCGGTGCCCGGCCGCGGTTGATCCAGACGGTTCGAAAGCCGAATGCGGTGGCGCCGAAGGCGTCCCAGCGGTTGGACGAGACGAAAGCCACCTGATCGGCCGGGCAGTTGAATTCCCTGGTCACCAGCGCATAGACCTCCGGACGCGGCTTGAACATCCGGACCGTATCGACCGAGAGCACGGCGTCGAGAACGGCACCCAGACCGGCCGCCTGCACCGCAGAGCCGACCATCGCGGGCGAGCCGTTGGTCAGGATCGCGGTGCGCTCGCCGCGGGCCTTCAATTCGCGCAGCACGAAAAGCGCGTCGGGAAAGGCATCGAGGTTCAGATAGGCGTCGAGCAGATCGCCGCGCAACGTGCGGTCGACCGAGGGAAACCGCTCGAAGCAATAATCCAGCGCCCGCTGCGTCAGCGTCCAGAATTCCTCATATCGGCCGGCCAGCGTGTGGGTCCAGGTGTATTCGATCTGCTTCTGCCGCCAGAGTTCCGAGAACGCCGTCGCATCGGGCCCCGCCGCCGCATTGTGGCGGCTGACGGCGGCGTGGAAATCGAACAACGTGCCGTAGGCGTCGAACACGAAAGGCATGGATGGCTCCAATCAGCAATTTTCATGAGCGTGCCGCAATTGGTAAGAGTATTCTAGCAAGTCGCCGTCATTCCGGCCGAGCGAAGCGAGAGACGCAATCCATACTCCCTGTCTTCCTTTGTGCGGAAGCGCCGGAGATATTGATTTCGGGGTCGTGCATTCATCGCGGCGGAATGACGGTGGAGTTGGCATTTCGGAGTTCCTGATGGCGGACTGGTCGCAGACCTGGACCTTTTTCGACGGCGAATGGCGCGAGGGCAACGTCCCGCTGTGGGGCGCGCGCACCCATGCGATTTGGCTGGGTTCCTCGGTGTGGGATGGCGCCCGCATCTTCGAAGGCACCGCGCCCGACCTCGATCTGCATTGCGCCCGCGTCAACGCGTCGGCCAAGACGATGTTTCTCAAACCGACCATGTCGGTCGATGAATTGATCGGCCTGACCCATGAGGGCATCGCGAAGTTCGACGCCGGCACCACGCTTTATGTGCGTCCGATGTATTGGGCGGAACGGCCCGGCCCGATGGCCCTGCCGGGCGATCCGGAATCGACGCGTTTTGCACTAACGCTTTACGACGCGCCGATGCGCAAGCCAGACGGCTTCTCGATCACCCTGTCGCCGTTCAAGCGCCCGACCATCGAGTGTGCGCCGGTCGACGCCAAGTCCGGCTGCCTCTATCCGAACAACGCTCGCGCTATGTTCGAGGCGAAATCGCGGGGGTTCGACAATTGCCTGGTCTGCGACATGCTCGGCAACGTGGCCGAACTGGCCAACTCCAACGTGTTTCTCGGCAAGGACGGTGTGCTGTTCACTCCGATTCCAAACGGCACCTTCCTCAACGGCATCACCCGCCAGCGCACCATCAAGCTGATGCGCGCGGCGGGCATCTCGGTGAACGAGGCCGTGCTGAAGCCTGCCGACTTCGAGGGCGCCGACGAAATCTTCGCCACCGGCAATGCGTCGAAAGTGCTGCCGATCACACGGATCGGCGAGCGTGCGCTGCAGCCGGGGCCGCTCTACCGCAAGGCCCGCGAACTGTATTGGGCCTACGCTCATGGCAATTAGGCGCATCGTGTTGCGGGCAGCGATGGTGTTCTTGATGCTTGTGGCCGCGCAGATGGCGCGGGCACAGGACCGCGCGGATGACGTCGCGCCGGACGCGATGCAGGCCCAGTTGGCTCAGGTCATCTACACCCGTCTGCAGGACAACATCCGCAAGGAATACGAGTTTCAAATGACCCAGGTGATGCGCCAGTTGATCGTATCCGGCGCGCCGCGAGAGAAGCTGTTGCCGATCGAGGCGCGGATGAAGCAGCTTTCCTACAACAAGGCGGCGCTGATGGCCTTCTGCATCGCCGACGCGGAGAAGGATCGTGCGCCCAATGCGCAGCCGCTTCCGCCCGGCATGAATCTGATGGTGACAACCTGTGTGGAGATCAAGCTCGGCCAGATGCAGAAATTCTCCGACCTCGCGGCCTATGCCGACTTCTTTTTTCCCGAGCGGATTGATACGTGCGGCGAGAGCGCGAGAGTTCCCGTGCGCGAGAGCGTGCTGCGGCCCTATGATTTTCTGGAGTTGAGCGAGCCCAAGCTGTTCGACTTCGTGCGCTACAACGAATGCCTGATGAAGCGCTAAGTCGTGTACTAAACCCATTCGGCGCAGTGCTTGAAAGAACGACAGGTCAGTCGATCACGTCGTCCGCGCGAGTTAGCATCAGTCCCGGCACAGTGACGCCGATTGCCTTCGCCGTCTTGAGGTTGATGGCAAGCCAGTACTTAGTCGGCAAATCAACCGGCAGATCGGCGGGCTTCCGACCCTTGAGAATTTTGTCGACGAAGACGGCGGACTGACGAAAGGTCGCTTCAATATTGTTTCCATAGGACATCAGGCCACCGGCAGTAGTAAACGTTGCGCTGGGGGCGAATGCCGGAAGTCGACTCTTGATCGCAAGTTCCGCGACCAGCCGAAGCGGAAGGGTGGGCTGCACAACAATCGCATCCGCCTGCCATTTCATGATGTCGTCGAAATGGGCTTCGAGGTGATCGACGCCATTCACCATCACTGGCTTGATGTCCAGATTCAAAATTTTCGCCGCGGCCTGGATGTGCTCCAACAGCGGCTTGCTGAATGGATCGGGTGCGTTGGCGAGGACTGCAACCTTGCGTGCCGAAGGAAACACCTCGCGGATCAGTTCCAGATTCTTCGCGCCCGTTTCGGCTGTGGCCGATGATACGCCGGTGATGTTTCCGCCCGGCCGTGCGAGGCTATGGATCAGACCCGTATCAATGGGGTCACCCACGCCGGCGAGGACAATCGGAATATCCCTGGTGGCCTGTTTCGCGGCAGTCGCGGCTGGGGTCTGCAAACCCACGATGATGTCGGTTTTCGTGGTAACCAGTTCGGCTGCCAGTGGCGGAAGCTTTTTGGCATCGCCTCCGGCGGATCGTAGCTCAACCTGAATGTTTTGCCCTTCGACGTATCCTAGCTCGCGCAAGCCCTCGCGGAACTCCTTCATGAAAGTTTGCGGGTCGGGATTTCCGAGCGCCAGGACGGCAACCCTCGGCAATCCGCTCTGCGCCATGGCTGCGCTTGGCCAAACCACAGCCGCGCCGAACAGCGCAGCAAACTCCCGTCGTCTCATGCGAGCCCTCATTCCCCGGAGAATATCTTATTGCTTCGGTCGACAGGGAGCCAAGCGTTTGGCCCGCCAAATGTCCGCTACGGGACAAACCGGAAACCTCAAACTGAGCGTATTCTTTCCGCCTTTTATGGAAGACGACCAAGTGGCGACTTGGAACGGCATGTTGAAACGGCCCTAGTCGGCTTTTACCGGTGGCCGGGTGAACAGCGTTGAGATCGAGACGCCGCGGATGTCATAGGCTCGCGCGAAGTCGATGCCGTCGCGCATCACGTCGACGAGCATTGGCGCATCGAGCTTGGCGCAATAGAAGGTGCCGAGCATTAGCGCGAAGTCGGCGCCTTGGGGCTCCCAGGTCGGCTCGAACTGGTCGCCGAGCGCGATCTGTGCAGCCGGATGCGGGCCGCACACCGCGATTTTCCATTTGCGGCCGGCGGGTGGTTTTTCGCCGCGCGCATCGAGCTTTTCGCGAAGTTCTTCGCTGGCCTGCTTGAAGGCAAGTCCCCAGTAATCGAGCATGAAGCGCGGCTGCGCGCCGCGAACGCCGCCGGCGACGTGGTTGAACGAGACGTATTCGTAAGGGTGCAGCCGCGCCATTTCGGCGGCCGGCAGCGCCACGCCCGCGCCGAAAACAAGAGCGAGAGCGGCGAACGCCGGGCGGCCGAAGCGCGCAGCGCGCTCGGCGATCCAGCGGCCTGCCAGTCCACCGGCGACCGCGAGCGGCGGCAGGATGAAAATGAAATGCCGGACGCCGTTGTACATCGCCGGCCGGGCGACGATCGCCGCGGCGACCGGCAAGATGGCGGCGAGCGCGATGGCGAGTTGGATCGCGCGCGCGCGGGGCGTTGCCCGTTTTTGAACAGCCGTGATCAGCGCGAGGATCACGCCGCTTAGCCCCGTCAGCAGCAGAACTTCGGGCAGCTTGAGGCCGAGCAATGTGGGCACATAGCTGCGCGGCATCTCGGGCGGCTCAAGCAGCAGCCCGTTGAATAGCTCCTTCCAGGGCTTTTCGAAGAAATGCGAGAAGATTTCGATGGCTGCGACCGGATTGAGCGGGCTCGCCGCTCCCCACGGCCAGATCAGCGCCATTACCGAGTAGGCGAGGATAGCGCTCGGAATGAGCATGAGCAGCACACGTACGAGATGAGCAACCGCTGTTCGGCGATCTTCGCGCAGTTCGATCGCAAAAGCCCGCCATGATGCGCGAGCCGATCGCCAGACCGAAACCCAGTCCGATGGTGAACAGCGTTGTCGGACAGGGCTTTGGATACTGGTCGAGCAATCGCACCAGGCCAAGCAGGAACAGCGCCATCGCCACCGCGAACGGTGCGTCCTTCGGATTCATGAACATGTGGCCGTAGTAGAGCGGACACGCGGCGAGCAGCACGAGCGCGAGAAGGCCCGCCAGCGGCCCGCCGATCCGCCGGCCGATCCGCCAGGTGATCGCGAGCCCCGCAATACCGACCGCGGCGCCGAACAGGCGGCGCGTCTCGAACAGATCGAACGGCAGCACTTTGGCGAGCAGTGCCGCGGCCATGTCGAAGCCGCCGCCGTAGAGGTAGAGATTGACGAACGACAACGCGCGGGTGTCGTGAAATCCCGACGCGTAGAGCGACAGCAACAGGTCGCCATATTGCGCGTGGGTGTAGTCGTCCCAGCCGAGGCCGTAGGCGCGAAAGGTCAGCGCAGCGATTAGCGCAAGCGCCGCGAGCACGCCATAGGCGAGCCGGTCGGGCCAGCGGCTTTGTATTTCGAGAGCAGGATAGGGACCGGCCATGAGACTCGTTGTTCGCGGGTGATTATGGCAGTGGCCGGGGCCGATTGCGGTGGCAATGCGACGCGCTCCACACAAACGCGAAGCGGGGCCTTGCGGCCCCGCTTGCTCAGCCAATTTTGTTGCGCTGCGAGATTACTTGTTCGCGGCCTGGAACATCTCGTCGACGTAGTCCCAGTTCACGAGGTTTTCCCAGAAGCCCTTGAGATAGGCCGGGCGGGCGTTGCGGTGGTCGATGTAATAGGAGTGCTCCCAGACATCGCAGCCGAGGATCGGCTTGCCGCCGTGCACCAGCGGGTTTTCGCCGTTCGCCGTCTTGGTGATGGCGAGCTTGCCGTCCTTCAGCGTGATCCAGCACCAGCCGGAGCCGAACTGGGTGACGCCGGCCTGGATGAAGTCTTCCTTGGCCTTTGCGACACCGCCGAGATCGCTGTCGATCTTGGCCTTCAGCGCGCCCGGAATCTTGTCGCCGCCACCCTGCGGCTTCATCCATTTCCAGAAGTGCAGATGGTTGTAGTGCTGGCCAGCGTTGTTGAAGAGGCCGGCGTTCTTGCCGAACGAGCCTTTGACCACCTCTTCCAGCGACTTGTTTTCCCACTCGGTGCCTTTGAGCAGGTTGTTGCCATTGGTGACATAAGCCAGGTGATGCTTGTCATGATGAAATTCCAGCGTCTCCTTCGACATGAACGGCGCGAGCGCGTCGTGGGAGTACGGCAGGTTGGGCAGCTCGAACGGCATAGGACTTCTCCTCAGGGATTCGGCGGGAATGCAAATGGGATGTCAGGTGCAACAGGCACCCGGCAACGGAAGTTCCCTTAATTAGGCCGCGTCGGGGGCGAGGGCAACGTCTCAACGCCCGGTTCCTGAAAGTGAAGGCGGATGGCCGCTATGGCCGGGTGTCAATGGCGGGGACGCCTTGCGGTCCAAACAGCGTTAATCAATCGTAGATTTGCTGCGGCTATATCATGGCAGGCTTTGTGAAGAATCCGGAACCCGTCGCAATCTGTTACAGTGACAGGCACCCGCGTTCTGTTAGGGGACGGAAACCCGATGACTTTGGTACTTTTGGCTGTCGGCCTGATTTTCGCCGCCGTCGGTTTGGTAGCGATCGGATTTGGTATTCCGATCAATGCCTTCAGCCTTGGCAACACACTCATTCTCTCCGGCACGATAGGGCTCGTGGGCGGCATGATCCTGATGGGGGTTGCGCTCGTTATGGGCCAGCTCAAGCGGATCGCCGAGGCTCTCAGGGGCAGGCCGATGGCCGCGCGCATGGCCGAATCGGTCGAGGCACTGGCACCGACTCCGGTCGCCCGGCCGACGCCCCCGGCGGCTCCGACTCCGGTTGTGTTGCCGGAACCTGCAATGGTCGCCGAGCCACCGCGCAGTCCCGAACCGAGGGCGCCGGAGCCGTGGGCTCCCGAACCTCGTTTCCCCGCCACCGTGAGCGACCCAGCGCCGGGACCGCTCGATTGGCTCCGCGTGAAATCGAAGCCCGTCGATGTGCCGACGTCATCGGCGCCCATGCCGACACCGCCGGCTCCGCCAATCGTGGCCGAGCCGCCGATGGTCGATGTGATCGACGAGGCACCGCTGTCGCCGCGTTCACCGCAGCGGTCAGCGCCGGAGCCGGCGCTCGAGCCGAAGGTCTGGTCGCCGAGCCGCGAACCCGGTCCGTTGGAAACCCGATTGGCGCCGCGCGCGGAGCCGCCGATGCAACGGGCCGCGCCTCAGGTCGAGCCGCCGAAGGAAAAGGAACGGTTCGATCTGGTCTGGCCGGATCGTGGGGCGACAACGGCGCCGACCGAGCCCAAACCTGAAGCCAAACCGGCACTCGACATGCCGCTGCCGCCGGTTCCCGCACGTCCGCGCGAAACGCGGCCTGCCGCCGAGAAAAGAATGCCGGATCTGCCGCGGAAGGCGCTTGAGCGGGGGCCTGCCATTCTCAAGTCCGGTGTGATCGATGGCATGCCCTATACGCTCTATGCCGATGGATCGATCGAAGCCCAATTGCCACAAGGCATGGTGAAATTTGCCTCCGTCGATGCTCTGCGCGCGCACCTCGAAAAGCAGGGCTGATACCGCCGGTCTCGAATAAGAAACGCCGGTTCCGAAAGGAGCCGGCGTTTTATTGCGATCGGTAACCGCTAGGCGCGTTTCGTTTCGGTCTACTTGGCAGATTCTTTCCGTCTTGCACTATTGGCGGCCGATTTACGGTAGATGGGTCGTCCTCTACTTGAAAAGGAGACACATCTTCAGGTAGTTTCTTAAAACTACATGCTCGATTCGATACGACGGCGTTTCGCCAAGTCACCAATCATGGGCAGCTTCGCCATGGCCGATGCGACCGAAATTCCCGATTACATCGGACTGACCGCCGAGATCGTCTCAGCGTATGTCAGCAACAACACGGTCGCCTCCAGCGATATACCGGCATTGATCAATCAGATTCACAGCGCGTTGCTTCACGTCTCGAGTGGCGACGCGCATGTGACCACAGAACCGCTCAAGCCCGCCGTGCCGGTGAAGCGTTCGATCAATCCCGACTTCATTGTCTGCCTGGAAGACGGCAAGAAATTCAAATCCCTCAAGCGGCACTTGCGCACTCAATACGGTATGACGCCCGAGCAGTATCGGGAGAAGTGGAACCTGCCGGCAGACTATCCGATGGTGGCGCCGAATTACGCCGCCGCCCGCTCGCAACTCGCCAAGCAGATGGGCCTCGGCCAGCAACGCCGCCGCCGCCGATAGGCCGGAGCCTTTTCGCAGCCCTTCTTGAAGTCTCGGATCGTTCGGGATAAAAGTCCTATATATGGGGATAAGTTTAATCTGTTTGGCAGATGATCCGAGATAGTTGTGATTTTTCAATAAGTTAAGAACAAATCGCGAACTTATCCCCGCTGGCTCAGGATCGGCGATCATCTAGGCCTAGAATCCTAGGAGGTTGCGATGAGCCCGACGTGTCATTCGCCCGTTTGTGTTGCGGCTTTTCCTCCCCGTGATGTCAGACCGTTGTGGGACGGACACGGTGCTACGCGTCTCGGCCCAAGTCCGAAGACCGCACAGCGCCTTTGCGACGTTGTTGCGCTAGCTACGGCGGCCGCTTTTGCAGTACCGGTCGGCGAATTGAACTCGGCCAGTCGCCGGTCGGCTTACGTGGCTTTTGCTCGCCAGAGCGCAATGTATCTCGCCCATGTCACGTTTGGGCTCAACTATAGCGAGGTGGCGCGGGCGTTCGGCCGCGATCGCACCACCGCGGCGCACGCATGCCAATTGATCGAAGAACGGCGCGACGACCCCGCGATCGATGCGGTGCTGTGCTCACTCGAGAACGCCTGCGTTATGCTCCGCCGCCGGCTCACCGCCCCGGTGCAATTATGAGTGCGCGGGGCAAAGCGGCGAAGGCGTCCGTGCCGGGCGGCGCGGCGCAGGCCGAAATCGATCCGTTGCGCGCGCAGCATATGGAGCTTGGCCGCCGGCAGATCCGTAATGAGACCGGGTTTTGCGACGTTGCCGTGAATGACGCTGAAAGCCTGTAGCGCGACAAACTGGATGAGAACTCCGCGACAATCAGGATGGCCATTTTGGCGGTCGCGGCGAGGAGATGATTGTCGCGGCGCGACGATAACGCAAGCGATATTTTCGTGACGCGTGATTTGATTGTCGTGGAGCGA
>JAPLPD010000243.1 GCA_026400395.1 Alphaproteobacteria bacterium
CAAGCCGGCGCCGGCAATCGTCAGCGCCACCAGGATCGCGACAATCCCGCCGGCGACAAGGCGCAGCCGCAGCGACCCCAAGCTCATGCCGGCGTCTCCGGCACCAGATAGCCAAAGCCACGGCGCGTCTCGATCAGGTCGGGGCCCAGTTTCTTGCGCACGCGTCCGATCAGTACTTCGAGCGCGTTTGAATCGTGGTCTTCGCCATGGCCGTAGACGTTCTCATCCAGCTCATGCTGCGACACGACGCGGCCGCGATGACGCAGCAAGTGGGCGACGAGACGGTACTCCAATGGAGACAGCGCGATTGGCACGCCGCGCACGCTCACCTTCATCTGCCGTTCGTCGAGGGCGATATCGCCCGCAGAAACCACCGACGAGGAGTGACCTGCGGACCGGCGAACGATCGAGCGCAGCCTCGCGAGCAGTTCCTCCATGCGAAACGGCTTCGGCAAGTAATCGTCGGCGCCGGCGTCGATGCCATCGACGCGTTCGGCCCAGCTCGCGCGCGCTGTCAGGATAAGCACCGGCATGTGGCGGCCATTGCCACGCCACCGCTTGAGGATTGCCAGCCCGTCCATACCCGGCAGACCGAGATCGAGAATCACCGCGCCGTAATCCTCGGTATCGCCCAGGAACCAGGCCGCTTCGCCGTCGCGCGCGGTCTCGACCACATAACCCGCGGCGGCGAGTGCGCTCGCTATGTCCGACGCGATCCGCCGGTCGTCCTCGACGAGAAGCAGGCGCATCACTTCTCCTTCGTGCGCACAATCGTGCCGCTGCGCGCATCGACGTAAACGTCATAGAGACGGCCGTTCGCACCGACGACGCGAAACTCGTAGAGCCAGATGCCGTTCTTGCGTTCGACCTCGACGCCCGCGACTTCACCGGGCAACTGAGCGCGCACCGTGTTGAGGATGTCGGCCAGCGACTTGATATCGCCGGCTTCGACGGCGCGGCGGACGTCATCACGGCGGTCGTGGTCACCATCGCGCGCGGCCGCCGGAAGCACGGTGGCCACCAACGTTGCCACAGCCAGCATGGCCGCAAGTCCGCTCAGGAAGGCACATAATCGCATATATCATCATACCTTAGGATCGCGCCCAGAATGCCGGAAACGACCTGACAATTCGCTGACATGGATCAATTGACGTCGCAACGCGGGAGGCTGCCAGTTTACAGCGTGGAACGCACCGAACCGTCACCCAGGACGAAAATCGCGTCGAGCCCCAGCGCCTCAGCCATCTGCCGGCCGGCTTGTTCGCCGAGCACCATGAAGACGGTCGCCCAGGCGTCCGCCTCCATACAGGTCACCCCCAAGACCGTAACGGAAGCAAGACCGTTCTCCAGCGGCGTTCCGCTATTCGGATCCATCGTGTGCGACAGGATTTTTCCGTTCATGTCGACCCAGTGGCGGTAATTGCCTGAGGTGGCGACGGCCATATCGGTCAGTTCGATGACTCCCATCGCATCGCGGGTCCCACGCTGCGGGCGCTCCAGCGCGACGGCCCAAGACGAACCATCCGGCTTGCGACCCTTCGCGCGCATTTCACCGTCGATCCCGACCAGCCAGGATGGGATCGCGAACGCCGCCATCACGCGAGCCATTTCGTCGACGCCGTATCCTTTTGCGATCCCCGACAGATCCAGCGAAAGCGGAGCGCGCTTGCGCACGCGCCGCCTGACTTCATCCAGCTCCAACGCCGTCGTCGTGGCCGGGCGCGCCTGCCTGGCGAGAGCCGCTATCCGTTCCGCATCCGGCCCAGGCCCCGCCGAGCCGAAGCCCCAGGCCACGACCAGGTCTCCCACGCCAATATCGAACGCGCCGTTCGAGGCGCGTCCGATTTTGAGCGAAGCCGCCAGCACGGCGGTCAGTTCGCGCGGGATCATGATCCAGTCGCCCACCGGCGCCGCGTTCAATCGGTTGAGATCGGATTCGGGCTTCCATGTCGACATTTGCCGGTCGACCCGGTCCACCGCCGCGAACAATGCGGTATTGAGCGCTTCGATGTCGGCGTCTTCCGGTGCGAAGAATACGGCCGAATATCGCGTACCCATGGTGGGGCCGTTCAGAGCATGGCGCACCAGCGACGTATTGCTGCGGAACCGAATTGCGAGATCAGTAGACATCTTCGAGATACCGTCCGGTAGATTTGAGAGTCTGAAGCTCAAGACCCAATGGTGCGATGACCGCTTCCAGGCTGCGCGCCACGCCGGTTGCCATATCGCGCCCGCCGCACACCAGCACCTGGGCGCCGCGTTGGATCAAAGCACGGAGCTCATTTGCATCCGACGCGATACGGTCCTGCACATAACCGCCGCCGGAGACACGCGAGAAGATCGTGTCGAGGTTCGTCAGTCGCCGGTCGGCGAGACACTTCTTCATGTCACCCTCATAGAGAAAATCCGATGCGGGATCGCGTCCACCCCAATAGAGGTGCACAGGGCGCCGGCCGGTGTTGTGCCGGATGAATCCGGCAAGCGGCCCGATTCCGGTGCCAGCCCCGATCAGGATCAACGGCGCCTTGCCGCGCGCCGGGCGGAACGCGGGATTCTTGCGGATGAACGCCTCGATCCTGACGCCGGGTGTTCCCCGTCAGCACCCCTGAGACAAATTGAGGGACTTCACGGAGGGAGGATTTCTGGTTCATCGTAGCCGTAAGGAGCGAAGATGAAACAGAAGTCCGGACCGGGCAAAGCGCCCGCAGAACAAGTGCTGAAGGACATC
>JAPLPD010000079.1:0-1602 GCA_026400395.1 Alphaproteobacteria bacterium
CCCTCCGGTCGAAGCCGTGGCCCACCCTCCGGTCGAAACCGCGACCGTGGACGAGCAACCCGCCGAGCCGGAGCCACTGATCGCATCGCTGGTTTGGGTTCAACCGGTGCCAGAGCCCGCCGCGGCGGCGATGGAGATCGCCGAAGTGGCGATCGAGCCCGAGACCGCCGCGCTGGAGATCGCCCCCGACGAGTCCCAGGAGACCGCCCCCGCGCCGCTCGAAGCCGTGGCCCTGGACCTGGACCTCCCTCCGGTCGAAACCGCGCCCGTGGAAGAGCCGCCCGCCGAGCCGGAGCCGCTGATCGCATCGCTGGATTGGGTTCAACCGGTGCCAGAGCCCACCGCGGCGGCGATGGAGATCGCCGAAGTGGCGATGGAGCCCGAGGCCGCCGCCGCGCTGGAGACCGCCGACATCGCACCGGCCGCGGCCGATCAGGCGCACCTTCACGAACGCTCGCTGCTCGCGAGTTTCGAGCAGATGGGGGTGCGGCCGTTTCCGCCGCCGGAGGAAGGCACGGCGGTCATCTTCACGCGCCGGGCCGCGACCGGGTTCACGCCGACCTTCACCGAAGCCTTGGCACCGGAAGCGCCCGCCGAAGCCGCCGAACCGCCAACTCCTGCCGCGCTGGAGGCGACGCCGGTGGAAGCCATGCTCGCCGCCATGGTCGCCGACGCGGCGACACCGCAACCGATCGCGCCTGAGGCGCTGGCTGTGGAGCCCCCGGCGGCGATCGTGCCGGAGCCCGCCGAAGCCGAGTTCGATCCGGAGGACTTTTTGTTCGAGCCGGAGCCGGAGCCAGCGACCCTGCCCGACCCGCCGACGCCGCGGGCGACGGAAATGCTGCCGCAGGCGGAGTTCGTCGCCGCGCCGCCCGAACCAGCCGCGCACGCCCCCCAGCACGAGGCCGCGGCCCAAGCCGACGCCCACGCCGACGCCCACACCGAAACACAACGCGATGCCGAGGCCGAGTATCAGCCCGAGGCCGCTCCGCCCGTCGCCATCGTTCGACCCGCACCGCCCGAGCCCCAATCGGACTCCATGCCGGAGCCGCACGATCCGCTGCATGCACTGAAGGCGATGAGCGAGAACGAGCGGATCGCGCTGTTCACCTGATGCGTCACCCCGAAAAGCCGGAACCGGTTTTCGGATTCACGCTCAACGTCAGGCCGCGATCAGCCGGTGAAACAACGCGGCGTCCACATTGCCGCCGGACAGCACCGCGACCACGATCTTGCCCTTGATATCGAGCTTGCCCGCGAGCAAGGCTGCTAGCCCGATGGCCCCGCCCGGCTCCACCACCAGCTTCAACTCGCGGAACGCGAACGCCACCGCGCGGCCGACCTCGGCGTCGCTCGCGCTCACGCCCTCGCCGATCAGTCTCTTGTTGATCTCCCAGGTCACGACGCCCGGCATTTCGGTCATCAGCGCATCGCAGATGGTGCCGCTCATCCGCGGATTTTTCTCCCGCTGGCCGCTGGCGAACGAGCGCAGGGTGTCGTCGAAACCGTCCGGCTCGGCGGAATAAAACTTGACGCCCGGCACGCGCGCTTTCATGGCGAGCGCAATGCCGGCGATCAGTCCGCCGCCCGATGCGCCAACGA
>JAPLPD010000079.1:1644-6914 GCA_026400395.1 Alphaproteobacteria bacterium
ATATCCGGCTTCAGCCCGAGCGTATCCATGTCCTCGCAGATCTCGCGGCCCGCTGTGCCCTGCCCGGCGATGACGAACGGATCGTCGAACGGCGGCACCAGCGTGGCGCCGCGCTTCTGGGTGATGTCACGCGCAATCGCCGCGCGGTCCTCGGTGTCGCGGTCGTACAGAACCACCTCGGCGCCGAGCGCGGCGGTTCGCTCGCGCTTGGCCAGCGGCGCGTCCGATGGCATCACGATCACCGCGGGCATCCGATGCAATGCCGCGGCGTGCGCCACGCCCTGGGCGTGGTTGCCGGATGAATAGGCCACAACCCCGTTCGCCTTCCGCTCAGCCGGGATCGACGAAATCTTGTTGTAGGCGCCGCGAAACTTGAACGAGCCGGTGCGCTGCAACGTCTCGCATTTGAGAAACACCCGCGCGCCGAGCCGCTCGTCGAGCACCGGCGAGTTGACCAGCGGCGTGCGGACAGCGACGCCGGCCAGCACTGTCGCGGCGGCATCGACGTCGGCGGCGGTGGAAAACGTGATCGCTTCGGTTGTCATCGCAACAGGCTAGCACGCGGCCCGATTTCCGGCACCTAGGCTGCATTCTCCTGCACGACCAGGGCTGGCTTCTGCGAGCGTGCCGGCGCGATCTCGATCCGATCGCGGCCGAGCGCCTTGGCCTGGTACAGAGCATGGTCGGCGGTGGTCATGAGCAAATTCGAATCTTCGCCCCGCACAGGCACGAGGGACGCAATGCCAACGCTCAAATGCGAACGGGGGATGCCCAACTCGTCGCAGATTTCGCGGAACCGGCGCCGGACCGCGTCCGCCACCGTTGCCGCGCCATCGGCGGATGTCATCGGCAACAGGATGGCGAACTCGTCGCCGCCGTAGCGCGCGGCCACATCCGTGCCGCGCCGGATGCTGGCGTTCATCGCCGCGCCGATCGCCTGCAGCAGTTTGTCGCCGGTCTGGTGGCCATGCGAGTCGTTGTAGCTTTTGAACAGATCGGTATCGCACATCACCAGCGCTAGCGGCGTCCGTTCACGCATGGCGCGCGCCCACTCGCGTTGGAATGCTTGGTTGAGATAGCGGCGATTGAAAAGCCCGGTCAATCCGTCGGTCGTGGCGAGGATCGCCAGCGTCGCTTCGGCTTCGTTGCGCCGGCGCATTTCGCGCGCAAGGTAGAGCGCAAGAACGATGCTGGTTGCGCACAGCAGCAGCATCACCATGGCGATCCGGGCCGCGTAGCTGCGCCACTGCGCGTAGATGTCGTCGGTCGATTGGCCGACCCCGATGACAATGGGAAGCTCGCCGATCTGACTGTAGACGACGAGACGGCGAACACCGTCGGTTACGGAGGTCGATTCAAAGCGCCCGCTGCGGGCGACCGCCAGTTGCTTGTAGAGTTGGCCGCCCTTGAGATTTTTTCCAAGCATGGCATCCTCGTAAGGCCATCGCATCAGAAGCGTGCCATCCATCCGGCTCAAAGTAATGTTACCGTTGGCGCCGAGCACAGCCTGTTCGAACAGTTTCTTGAAATAGGACAGCCGTACCGAGCCCGCGACCACACCGGCAAACGTGCCGTCTGGATTCGACAACCGCCGGCTGATCACGATGACGCCCAGGCCGTTGTCGCGGGCGACGATGGGCTCACTGATGTGCAAAGTGAATTGCTTGGCGTTCTTGTGAAACTGGAAATAACTCCGTTCGCTACGGCTGACCGGCTTGGGGAACGGCGTCCGCGAATCCAGGCGAACGATGCCGTTCTCGTCGAGCAGCACGAGGGCGTCCAGGTGCTTCGCCGACGCCGAACGATCGAATAGAACCAATTGGCGTAATTCCGGACTGATCGTGGTGATCTCCGGGTAGGCCAGATTTTCGATGACGGCCTGCAGTGACAGGTCGTAGCTATCGATATTGCGGGCAATGTCGGACTCGAGCGCTGCCACCAGGCTCTGGGCCACATGAGCAGCGTTCGCCCCCGCCTCCCGGCGGGCGTCGAGCAACACCTTTCCGCAGACCGCGCAAAAGCTGAGCGCGATCAGAGATATGATCGCAATCAGCCTTTTGACCGGACGCCTCGGCGTCACCGCCGCGCCAAAATTTGCCTCGGGCATTTCTTCTTCGACCCCGTTCCCCGAGGCCAGCATCCACAATCAACGTCGCCCGGACGTTAATCCCGCCGGAACTCTCGCCTCATTGGTCAATGCCGCGTTAACGGCATGAGGTGGCGGGCCAGGTCCAACGGCAGACTTTGGTCTATGCGGCACCGACAGCGCATTACGACTATATTCCTTAATTGTCATCCGCGCGAACGCGCGTTGCGCGCCGTAGCGCCCAGTTGGGCCTGAACAAGCCTGTTGCCGCTCTCGCGCTAATTGCCGCTATAACCTCGCCCGAACAACACGGAGGGACGTTGCATGGATCTGGGAATCGCCGGCCGCAAGGCCATCGTCTGCGCGTCGAGCCGCGGCCTCGGCCGCGCCTGCGCCACGCGGCTGGCCGAGGCCGGCTGCGAGGTCGTGATTAATGGCCGCGACGCCGCCCGGCTGGATGCCACGGCGGCCGACATCCGCAAGGCGACCGGCGCCAAGGTCACCGCGGTGATCGCCGACGTCGGCACCAAGGAGGGTCAGGCCGCGCTGTTCGACGCATGCCCTGAGCCGGACATTCTGGTCGCCAACAACGCCGGCCCGCCGTTCCGCGATTTCCGCGAACTGGACCGTGAGAAGATGATCGCCGGCGTGGTCGGCAACATGATCGTGCCGGTCGAACTGCTGCAGCGGGCGATCGACCCGATGATCAAGAACAAGTTCGGCCGCATCGTCAACATCACCTCCGGCTCGGTGAAGATGCCGCTGGTCGGCCTCGACCTGTCGTCGGGCGCCCGCGCGGGCCTCACCGCGTTCCTCGCCGGCATCGCGCGCTCGGTTGCCCAACACAACGTGACCATCAACTTCATGCTGCCTGGGCCGTTCGACACCGACCGGCTGCGCTCCAACCACGAGCAGCAGGCCAAGAAGCAGGGCATCAGCATCGACGAAGTGCTGAAGCACCGCATGAGCACGATCCCGGCGCGGCGGCTCGGAGAGGCCGACGAGTTCGGCGCCACCTGCGCCTTCCTTTGCTCGACGCACGCCGGCTTCATCACCGGCCAGAACATTCTGCTCGACGGCGGAATTTTCCCGGGAGCGTTTTAGCGATCCCACCCGACCTCGCTTCCCCTCTTCGGCCGACGGACGAGGGGAAGCCTTGCCGGAACGCATGCGTCCAAGCATGATGCGGCCACGACAATCATCCAGCACGTCAAACTAGGGGGAATACCCAATGAAGCTCGTTCGCTTCGGCTCGGCCGGCAAGGAAAAGCCCGGCATCATCGACAAGAACGGCAAGATCCGCGACCTCTCCAAGATCGTCAAAGACATCGACGGTGAAGCGCTCTCGCCCGCGGGCCTCGCCAAAATCAAGAAAGCCAACATCGACAAGCTGCCGCTGGTGAAGGGCAATCCGCGCATTGGTCCCTGCGTCGCGCGGCCGTCGAACTTCATCGCCATCGGGCTCAACTACGCCGACCACGCCAAAGAAGCCGGCATGCAGTTGCCGCCGGAGCCGATCATCTTCAACAAGGCGCTGTCCTGCATCTGCGGACCGAACGACAACACCATCACGCCGAAGGGCTCGACCAAGCTCGACTACGAGGTCGAACTCGGCATCGTCATCGGCAAGCGGGCGAGCTATCTCGCCAAGGACAAGGCGATGAGCGCGGTCGCGGGCTATTTCCTGTCCAACGACGTCTCGGAGCGCGTGTTCCAGATCGAGCGCGCCGGCCAGTGGACCAAGGGCAAAGGCTGCGAAAGCTTCGGCCCGATCGGTCCGTGGATGGTCAGCAAGGACGAAATCAAGGACCCGCAAAACCTCAACATCTGGCTGAAGGTCAACGGCGAATACCGCCAGCGCGGCAACACCAAGACCATGGTGTTCGGCGTGTCCGAGATCGTCTGGTGGTGCTCGCAGTATTTCATCATGGAGCCGGGCGACATCATCGTCACCGGTACGCCGTCCGGCGTGGCGCTCGGCATGAAGCCGCAGAAATTCCTTAACGTCGGCGACGTGGTCGAACTGGGCTGCGACGGCCTCGGGACGCAGCGGCAGAAGGTGGTCAAGGCACGCGCCTGATCGCATCCGTGAGCACCGAAAAACAAAAAGCCTCGGGCCGAGGCCCGGGGCTTTTCGTTTGCGCGCTTCGGTTCGGCGATGCGCTCAGTAGCGGCTGAAGATCGGCCCGGAGAACTTGTAGTTCAAACCGGCGCGAACGATGTTTTCCTTGAAGCTGACATTGTTCACGACCGGCGCGGGACCGGTGTTGAAGCTGCCGAGATCGACGTAAAGATATTCGATCTTGGTGCTCCAGTTGCTCAGGAAGGCGTATTCGAGGCCGCCGCCGAAGGTCCAGCCGAGCCGGGTGTCGGACGCCGCCGCCACACCAAGCCCCGCCGTGCTCGGCGTCGCCTTGACGTTGCCGTAGGCGCCGCCGCCGGTGATGTACGGCATCCAGCGGTCGAAGGCGTAACCGATCCGGCCGCGGAATGTGCCAAGCCAGTCGCTGCGGGTTTCGCAGGTGATTCCCGGCGCGCAGGCGACACTGCTCCGCACGTTCTGCCAGTCGATGTCACCCTCGAGGCCCCAGACGATCGAGCCGACCTGGTAGTTGTAGCCGAGCGTGCCGCCGAACATGCCGCCCTTGGGCTTGTTGCTGACCGCGGGCAGCGACCAGTCGGACGTGCCCCAGCCGTAGCCGCCGTTGATGCCGAGATAGAATCCCGTCCAGTTGTAGTAGGCGATCACCGGCGAAATTCCGCTCTTGTAGACCGGACGCGGAATATCCGCCGCTTGTGCCGAGAACGTCCCCGCCAGCAATCCGATGGCCGCGAGTGCCGTTCCAAAAGATTTCCAATTCATTTTTACGTCTCCCCTCCCCACTTCGTGGGGGTTGCCGCCGCGAACACCCGGTGCCGCTTACACCGCGCGCGAAACACACTTTGACCAGGGACACCGTCTATCCGTGTGTTTCGGCATGGAATAAGGACCCCGTTTTAGGGGTGATCGGCATCCAATCGGGACCCCGGCGCTGATCCACACTGGCTTCCATTTTCATGGGAGCCGAGATTGGAATGCTGGTCGTGGAGACGATTGCGAAGATCCGTCGCGCCTACTTCGTCCACGGTCAGCCGATCAAGGCGATATGCCGAGACCTCGGCGTTTCCCGGAAGGTCGTGCGGA
>JAPLPD010000325.1 GCA_026400395.1 Alphaproteobacteria bacterium
CGAGACAAGGCCCCGGTCGCCATCCGCCCGAAACGCCCGCACCAGCCGCTTCATCTGCCGCACGCAAATCCCCAGACGTTCCGCGCCCTCGCGCTGAAGCAGCTGCCCCGCGACTATCGAACGCACGACGCCCGCCCGTTAACGCTCCGACGCGCTCATCGTCAGTAATCCCCTGTCCATCAATGCCCCGTCGAATCAAACTCGAAAAGGGGACATTCTCACTTTGCACAAAGGGGACATTCTCATTGTGCGCTAACACAGTGTATCCGCCCGTTGCCGGAGCCGACGGTGTCCGGTACTTTTCCCCCCAACCCTTTCACTGGAGCAATGAAAAATGGCCGAGTGGCTGGTGGGCAAGGCGGGGGATCTCAAGGACGGCGACCGCAAGGTGGTCACCGCCGGCCAGCGTGAGATCGGAGTGTTTCACAAGGACGGCCAGTTTTACGCCTACAGCAACACCTGCCTGCATCAGGGCGGCCCCGCCTGCGAGGGCGTGATGATCAACAACGTCATCGACATCATCAATCCGGACCGCACCTACGAAGGCCAGAAATTCGGCGACCAGACGCACTTCGTCTGCCCCTGGCACGGGTGGGAATACGACCTGAAGACCGGCGAGATGGTCGGGGATCGCAAGCAAAAATTGCGCAAATACGAAGTCGTAAAACGCGGCGACGACATTTTCGTCGTCGCCTAGGCGCATCATCCGAAAATGGAATCCGGTTTTCGGACAATGCTCAACAAATAGGGAGAACACGCCGATGGATATGCCACGCAGTGGGGTGCGCCCGGTCGAGTTCGATACGTTCTCGACGCCCAAGCACCTCGAACACGCTGCCGAGCAGGCGCACAAGCGCAACTACCAAGACTTCCTGATCGTCGATGTCGACTCGCACCACTACGAGAACGAGTCCTACGCCGAGGTCTTCGAGTACATCGAGAACCCGATCATGCGCCGCGACGCGATCGACAGCGGCGGCCGCAGCACGGGATTTCTCAACACCCAGATCGGCGGCCAGAGCATGGCCGGCCGTATCATTCGCAACAAAGGGCGCAAGCTCGAAAAGGGCCGCACCGCCAAGCATCGCGACATCGGCATGACGCTCGACTGGATGGACTCGATGGGCGTCGATTACGCCTGTCTGTTCCCGACGCCGATGCTGTTTCTGAGCGCGCATCCGGTACCGGAGGTCGAGGCCGCCATGGCGCAGGCCTACAACCGCTGGCTCTGCGAACGCGTGCTGGCGCATGAGCCGCGCATCGTTTCGATGCTGTATCTGCCGTTCAACGATCCGGACGCCGCCTACAGGACCGTGCAGGAGTTCGCCGACAAGAAGGGCGTGGTCGGCTTCATGGTGACGTCGCCGCGCTACAAGCCGGTACACGACAACGCATTCATGAAGACCTACCGGCTCATCGAGGAGTCCGGCAAGGTGCTGTCGTTCCATGCCGCCTACAACTGGGACGATCGCGCGCTCGGCATGTGCAATCGCTTCATCGCCGCCCACGCGCTCGGCTTCATGTGGTTCAACATGGTCCACATGACCAACTGGGTGGTGAACGGCCTGCCGGAGCGCTTCCCCAAGCTCAATGTGATGTGGATCGAGAGCGGGCTCACCTGGGCCTATTCGCTGATGCAGCGGCTCGACCACTCCTACCTGATGCGGACATCAGATTGCCCTCAGCTCAAGCGCAAGCCCTCCGAGTACATGCGCGAGATGTATTACTCGACGCAGCCGATGGAGATGCCGGACGACAAGACGCTGATGGAGGCGACGTTCAAGCAGATCAAGGCCGACACCCAGTTGCTGTGGTCATCGGACTATCCGCACTGGGACTTCGACCTGCCGTCGACCATCTACGATCTGCCGTTCCTCAACGAGCAGTCCAAGCGCAACATCCTGGGCGGCACGGCGGCCAAGCTGTTCAAGCTCGATACCAAGCCGGTGAAGAAAATTCCGTAGGGTTGCGATTCGCCACTCGGATCCAGCAGCTACGATCCAAGCGCCCCCCCATCAACGTCATGGCCGGGCATCGCCGTTTGAAGAACGGCGTTCTAGAACGCCTATATCCCGGCCATCCACGTTTTGCTCGTTGGGGAGTGAAGGCGTGGATGCCCGGCATGAAGCCGGGCATGACGCGGAGACGCTGTCGCTCCTTCGCTACTGACTCCCGGCGATCCCTGCCTTGGTGATGACCTCGCCCCAGCGCACGATCTCGGAGGCGACGAAGGTCTTCATCTCTTCCGGCGACGGCGAAATCTGCGGAATCGCGCCGTCGTCGCTCAGCAGTTTCTGCACCTCGGGTTCGCCCATCACAGCGCGGACCTCACTCGCGAGCTTGTCGATGATCTCCTTCGGCACGCCGCCGGTGGTGGTGATGGTGTGCCACGACGCCGTGTCGTAACCGGGAATGCCGCCTTCGGCGAGCGCCGGCACCTCGGGCATCGCCTTTACCCGCTCCTTCGTGGTGACGCCGAGCGCGCGCACCTTGCTGCCCTCAATGAGACCACGCGCCGGCGGCACATCCGCGAACATGAAGGTGACGTGGCCCGCGGCCACGTCCTGTATCGCCGGCGCGGTGCCCTTGTAGGGTACATGCACGAGGTCGAGCCCGAACATGCTTTTGAAAATCTCGGAGTTGAGATGGTGAAAGGTGCCCGGCCCCGGCGTTGCGAACGAAAGCAGGCCGGGCTTCTCCTTCGCGAGTTTCACCAGATCGGCAACCGAGTTCACCGGAAGCGCCGGGTTGACCACCAGCACGAACGGCACGCGGGCGAGCAGCGCGATCGGCGTGAGGTCCTTGCGTGGATCGTAGGCCAGCTCTTTACGCACCGTGGCGTTGAACGCCAGGATCGAGCTCGATGCCATCATCACTGTGTAGCCATCGGGCGCCGCCCGCGCGACGCTGACCGCGCCGGTCACCCCGCCGCCGCCCGGCTTGTGGTCGATGATGAACGGCTTGCCGAGTCGCTGTTCGAGCTTCTGGCCGAGGATGCGCGCGAACAAGCCCGTCACGCCGCCGGGCGCGAACGGGACCACGAACGTGATCGGCCGGCTCGGATATTGCGCGGCGCTTTCCTGAGCCTCCGCCGCCGTACGCGGCAGGATCGCCACCGCCAGAGCACAAACGGTCAGGACTGCGCTCCGGATGACCTGCATCTTCCAGCCCCCCCTTGGTGGCTTTGATTTGCAGCACGCTAACACGCCGGAACGGCAATTGAATCGAGGTTTTGCCCAGGCAACATTGCAGCGCAACATGCGTTATAGCACCGCAGGATGGGACAGGAGGCTGACCATGCGAATGTACAGCCCGGAAGAACTGGACGTGATGGCGGAGGCTTATGACTCGTGGGCAAGCGTTTGCCGCACGGTTCCTCGGTCGAAGGCACCCAGAGGGTTGTGCAGGACATCGCCTGGGCGGTGTTCAACGGGATCTGCGACGAGGACGCGGTTGCGAGCGCAGCCCTAGATCGCGCCATGACGCGTCTTAGCGCTTCAGCCCCACAGCACGCGGCTGGCGAGACGCGCGCCCGCGGCGAGGCTTTCGAACTTAGCCCAGACGATTTCGGGCCCGATCTCCGGCGGATCTTTGGGAGACAGCGTCGAGGCAAAGCCGCAATCCGAACTCGCCATCACCCGCTCACGCCCGACCACGCGCGCCAGCCGCAGAATGCGCTCCGCAACCAGCTCCGGATGCTCGACGATCACCGATGCGTGGGTGATGCAGCCCGGCGCCAGCACCTTGCCCTCCGGCAGCTTGACCGTCTCCCACACCTTCCACTCGTGCTCGTGACGCGGGTTCGCCATCTCGAACGAATAGCAGCCGGCGTTGATGGTCACGATCAGGTCGGCGAGATGCTTGAGCTCGAAGTCGCTGGTGCGCGGACCCATGTTGATGCCGTAGCAGGTGTGGTGGCGCACCCGCTCGGCGTGAATGCCGCGCAGCGCATGATTCAGCGCCGCGATCCGCTTCGCCGCCCAGGCCCGCTGTTGCTCCACACTCAGCTCGGGGTTCAGCATGTAGTTCATCGCGAGCCGCGGATCGTCGATCTGCACGATGAAGCCCGCGGCAACGATCGCCTGATATTCCTCGCGCAGCACCTCGGCGACGGCGTAGAGATGCTCTTCCTCGTCGCGATAGTGCCGGTTCTCCATCAGGCCAACGCAGCTCGACGGCGAGACCGACGGCATGAACACATCGACCGGCGGCGCGCCCTTGAGCCCGGCCTTGAGATTGGCGATGTCGGCCGCGACCTGCTCGTGCCCGACATACTTGAGAGCGCCGGTGCAGGCGTAACGGGTCGGCTGGGTGCCGGAGTGCGAGCCGTCCTTGTAGAAGGTCGGGAACGCGCGGTTCTCGCGCGTCGGGCGAACGCCGGGCTTCGGCTTGAACGCCTCGATGCCGCCCAGGCGATCGGTGACGTAGTACTGGAAGCTCGTCTTCGACAGTTCGCCATCGCTGATCACATCGACGGCCAGCTCGCCCTGCTTGCGGACGATGTCGTTGACCGCCTGCTGCAACTCGCCCGCCAGCGCCTTCTGATCGTAGTTGCCGCCGGTCGCGCGCGCGAACAGCAGCGCCGACAACGACTGCGGACGCGGCAGGCTGCCGACGTGGGTGGTGAGAATGCGGCGCTGACGCTCTTCGGAAAAAGACATGGTGCGGCCTGTTCAGGAAATGACGTTCAGTGCCGGGAGAGGGTTTGGATGGTAGCGGGAGGCGGACTCGAACCGCCGACCTCCGGATTAAGATTCCGACTAATGGCATTGATTTTGCTATTGAATTCAACCCCGCGTTGCATCTGTGTTGCATCGACTATGTACCGCGGGCAGGTTTCGAGACATCCGGCTGAGCTTATTCAAGCGGCCAACTTTAGATTGGCCGTAGCGTTCTGATCAAGTCGATATTGATCGGCCCGCACCTGGGCCGGGGTACGATTGCCGTGGCGGGCGACGAGCCAGGTTTCGTTGTAGTGCCTGGCGAACTCGATGAGCGCAGCTCGAAGCTCTTCGATGGTGTCAAAGGTCCGCAACCACAGCAGATTCTCCTTCAAGGTTCGGATGAAGCGCTCTGCGACGCCATTGCCCTGGGGCTCTCGCACGAAGGATGGCGATGCCGCGATCCCCAGGCACGCGATTTCGTCCTGGAAGTCGCCGGACATGTAGTTGGAGCCGTGATCGTGGCGCTGCTTCAATCCGCGCGCCACACCGGGTGCGATGGCTCCGAAGCACCGATGCATGCCCTGGCGCACCGGCTCCAGCGCCTCGAAGCGGCTGACCGACCGCGACGCATGAATGCCGACGACTTCCGAGTTGGCGTGTTCCACTGCAACTAAGACATTGGCCCGGCCTTCTCGGACGGTGATCGTCTGCGTCATGTCGGTTCCCCACATTTCATTGACTTTGTCTGTGACGATCGTCCCATCGTGCGGCTTGGTCTCGTTGCGTCCAACGCGATGCGGCGCGAGCAAGCCGTTCTCCCGCATCACCCGTCTGACACGGCGGGGGCTCGCGCGAACGCCGGCAAAGCGCAATCGCGCCCATGACTTGCGGTAGCCTTCGCCGTGAAGACGGGAGGCCGCTATTTGCTGGCGGATATGATCTGCCAGTTCCGCGTCCGAACAAGCGCCGACCGGACCAGGGCGACGCGGGGCCGTATTCGGCTTCGTCTCTTTGAGAGCGCGATAGACGCTGGCGCGCGAGACACTCCACACGCGCGCAACGCGTGCCAGACCATAACAGCGGGCAACGGAGGGCGAGAGCGTCTGGCTCATCGTCTCGACCTCCTGTGTGCCAAAGGGCGTTTGCCCTCCATCGCCGCGATCTTGGCGTAGAGTAGTTCGTTGTCCATGGTGATCTCGCCCACCTTGGATTTCAGCCGGGCGATCTCGTCGTCGCGATCATCACGTTCGCGCTCTTTCAGGGCTGTTGCTGCTCCAGGAAGCGCACGCTCGCGCCATTTGGTCAGCTTGGCGACAGAAACATTCGTCTCCCGCGCCACCAGTTCCAAAGGTTCGCCGCGCAGCAACCGCGCCACGATCGCCAACTTGCGCCTCACGGAAAAACGCTTCGGCCCAATTTCATCGACGCTCGAAGGGGCTCCTGCGCCAGCTTTGGGGGAGCGCTCCGGCGCCCCTTCGGACTTGTGCCCGTCATCATTCGTCATGTCTGACACTCCAGTTGAGGTTCAATTTACCTCAGCCGGGTGTCTCAACTATCCGTACCGTCCTGCGGGCGCTGACATTTCAGCA
>JAPLPD010000170.1 GCA_026400395.1 Alphaproteobacteria bacterium
CGAGGAACGTCCGAGTCCGATTCACCCGCTGGGTGCGCCATGATCGCCTCGCTCGATCCAGGATAAGGTGCTGATGCCTATATCTGAATCGGCGTGAGCGTTGCGGAAATCAGAGCGTCATCCGGGGAATGCGGGCTCAAATCCACCCGGGCGCCAAACTCTATTTCGACGGCGACGAAAAGAGCTTCTTCGACAAACACGGCGACATGCTGTTCTATGGTTCGATGGCGCTGGGTTCGCTGACGTCGTTGCTGGCGGCGCTATGGAAGTTCATCGGATTTGGCGCATCGCCTATATCCAAGGGACCATCGGCTCCGTTCTCCGAGCTTGCGGCGCGGGCTCGCTCGGCCTGCGGCGAAGCCGATCTCGAATCGGTCGAGGCGGACATCGACGCAATCATCCGGTCGGAATTGGAAAAGCAGGCCGACGAAAACTACGACAGTTCGCATGCAACCACCCTCAGCTTGGCGACCCACCGGCTCGAACACCTGATCACGCAGCGCCGGCGGTGGCTCGCGGATCAACAGGCGCCAGCCGCCACTGCAATCATCACCCCCAAGGATCATCGACATGGACTCGCGTGAACTTGCCGAAAAGGGACTAAAGCTCCGCAAGGAGTTGTTCGGCGACAAGGCCGTCGAACAGCGCATGAGCGCGTTCGGCGAATTCGGCGAACCGCTCCAGCACATCATCAACGCCTATGCTTACGGCGACGTGTGGAGCCGGCCGGGGCTTTCCCTCGGCGTCAAAAGCCTCGCCATGATCGCCATGATGGCCGCCGCCAACCGGCCGGCCGAATTGCGCGTGCATCTCAAGGGGGCGCTGCAGAACGGCTGTTCGCCGGAGGAAATCCGCGAAATTCTGCTGCTGGTCGCGCTCTACTGCGGCATTCCGGCGGCCAACGAGGCGCACCGCGCCGCCATGGACGTGCTGACGGAAGAAGGCAAGTCCTGACGGCGCGCCTTGCCGCTCAGACCTTGATCTTCTCGTCCTCCAGCACGCGCGCCACCGCCGGCCGGTTCTTCATGCGGTCCTTGAACGCGGTGTAGTTCTTCAGCTCGTTCATTGGCAGCTCGCGGCGCACGCCCCAGGTGTAAAATACGAAACCATAGGGATCGAGCACCGAATATTCGTTACCGAACCATTCGCGGCCGGCCAGCATGTCGTCGATCTGCTTCAGATGCATGTGGAAGGTCTTGAGCCCCTGCTCCTTGATGCCGGGATACGCCGACGGATCGGCGGTATAGCGCTCCGGCCGTCCGACATGGGCATGCGCCGCATGCACGCTCGAAGCAAAGAAGCCGATCAGCGAGAGCGCCTTGGCCTCGGCCAATCCAGCCTGCGGCCACAGCGTGAAGCGCTTACCCAGGTACGGCAGGATTGCGGTGTTCTCCGCCAGCGGCTCGCCGTTCTCAAGCTGCAGCAGCGGCACGCGGCCCTGCGGATTCATCTTGAGATATTCCTCGGAGCGTTGCTCCCCCTTGGCGAGGTCCATCCGCCGCGGTTCGTACTTTTCGCCGCTCTCCTCCATCACGATGTGCGAGGCCATCGAGCAGGCGCCGGGACCGTAGTACAACGTCAGCATAACATACCTCTTTTGGGACGAAGAGCGGATAATCCGGCGCGATCAAACGCGGCGCGGGCGTCCTGGTCAAGCGGCTCAAACCGGCTTCCGCCGCCGCCGGATTTCCTCGACGACGATGCTGTTGTCGCGCTCGGCCTCGCCCGCGCGAACGCAGGATTCCAGCACGTCGCAATGGACTTGCAGCATCGGCAGCGACTGGCCGAGCCGTTCGCCCTGATTGAGCATCATGTGCACGTCCTTCAGCGTCTGCTTGACGCGCCCCTCCGGCGCGAAGTCGCGCGCCAGCATCTTCCCGCCCTTGGTCTCCATCACCTGGGAGTAGGACGCAGCGCCCTTCGCCACGGCGAGGAACGCTTTCGGGTTTAGCCCCATTCGCTCGGCGAACGTCAGCCCCTCCGCCAGCGCCATGCGGTTGAGGCCAAGGATCAGATTGACTGCGAGCTTGGCGCGACCACCGTCACCGATCTTGCCGATGTGGAAGCGCCGAGGGAACAGCGCATCCAGAACCGCGACGACATCGGCGGCGGCCGCCGGATCGCCACCGATCAGGCCCACGCCATCGCCCTGGCGCACCTGCTCGCTCGTACCCGACACCGGCGTTTCCAGAAAGCGCAGATGCCCGCCGGCCAGCCGTTTTCCCAGTGCCTCGATCCGGTCCGGGTCGCAAGTGCTGGTGCAAAGCAATACGGTCCCTGGCGCCACAAGCGGCAGCAGTGTCTCCACCACCTCCTCGACCTGATCGGTACTGAACACCGCCAGCGCGATCACGCCGCATGACGCAACCTCGGCGGCGGATGCCACCGCCTGGCCGCCCCGCTGCCCAAGCCGCGCGTTCTTCGCTGGGTCGACGTCGGTGCCGACAACGCCAAAGCCTGCCGCCATCAGCCGGCCGCACAGCACCTCGCCCATCAGGCCGAGGCCAATGACGCCCACCGTCTTGTCGTGTTGCATCGCACTCGTATCCCTGCCGAAATGATTGCCAGATGATTGCCATGTCAACGCGAATGCTCGACATTGGCAAGACGACCAACGGGTGCCCCGCAATGAACGACGCCTCCGCCGCCAAGCCGCTTCACGGGATCGACCAAGTCCGCGAGCAATTCCACAATCTGCACGAATTCGTCGCGGTTGCGCGCGCCAGACTCGACCGCAACGTGTGGGACTACCTGATCGGAGGCGCCGAGACCGAGACCACCCTCAGGCGCAACCGCATGGCGCTCGACTCGCTGGCGTTCCGCCCGCGCGTTCTTCGCGACGTCAACGGCACAGACACCAGCAGCAAATTTCTTGGCCGCAAAATCGCCATGCCGGTGGCGCTCGCGCCGATCGGCAGCATCGAGCGGTTCGATCCGGCGGCCTGCGCCGCCGTCGCCGACGCAGCCGCCGCCTTCGGCTGCCCGATGTTCCAGAGCTCGGTCGCCAATCCCGCCATCGAAGAAACCGGCAAGGTCGCGCCGGACGGCCTCAAGGTGTTCCAGCTCTATGTGCGCGGAGACCAAGCCTGGGTCGAGGCGATCTTCGACCGCGCGGTGGCGGCGGGCTTCGGCGCGCTGTGCCTTACCGTCGACACCCACCATTACAGCCGTCGGGAGCGCGACATCTCCAAGCGCTACCACGCCGCATCCTCACGCGATCCCAACGCATCGCGCCACCAGAAGGCGCTCGACTGGGCCCAGGTCGATCGATGCAAGAAGAAATACAAGCTGCCCATCGTCATCAAGGGCATCGCCACCGCTGAGGATGCCAAGCTCGCCGTCGAGCATGGCGTGGACGTGATCTACGTGTCGAACCACGGCGGCCGGCAACTCGACCAGGGTGCCGGCACCACAGACGTGCTTCCAGAGATCGTCGCCGCCGCCAAGGGCAAGGCCGAGATCATCGTCGATGGCGGCTTCTGCCGCGGCACCGACGTCGTGAAGGCGATCGCTCTCGGCGCGGACATGGTCTGCATCGGGCGGCTCTACGCCTATGGCATGGCCGCAGCCGGCCGCGACGGCATTTTCCGCGTGATGGAATTGCTGCAGGACGAGATGATCCGCGCGATGGGCCTGCTTGGCGTCAACACGCTGGCCGAGCTCAACCCGTCGTATCTGCGCGCCGCGCCGCCGGTGCGAGTGCCGCATGTGCTGAGCGCGTTCCCGTACATCGACGGACCTGACGACAGGTATTAAAGGCGGCCGCCGGCCCCCTCACTTTCCGAGCAGCACCATGGAGATCGTTGGCACGTAGGTGATCACCATCAGCGTCGCGAAATTGATGGCCAGGAACGGCAGTACGCCGCGATAAATGTTGCCGAGCGGCGTCTGAAACACCGCCTGCGAGGCGAACAGATTCAGGCCGAACGGCGGCGTGTACATGCCGATGCTCAGGTTCACGGCCATGATGATGCCGAAGTGCACCGGATCGACGCCCACCGCCTGCACTAACGGCAACAGCAGCGGAGTCAGGATAAGGATCGCAGCCGGCGGCTCCAGGAAGCTTCCCATGATCAGCAGGATGATGTTGATCGACAACAGCAGTGCCCAAGCCGGCATGTGTAGCCCGCCTATCTCGGCAACGATGGCTTGCGGCATGCCGCTGGTGGTCAGCAGCCAGGAATAGAGCCCCGCCGCCGTCACGATCATCAGAATTTGCGAAATGAGGTACACCGAACTCTGAATGATGCTCCAAAGCTCACGCAGGCCCACCTCGCGATGCACCACCATGGTCACGAACAGCGAATAGACCACCGCCACCCCGGCGGCCTCGGTTGGCGTGAAGATGCCACCGTAGATACCGCCGAAAATGACGACGATCGTTCCGATCGACCAGCTTGCTTCCTTGGTTGAGGACCAGATCACATCCCAGCGCGCCGCCGCGGTGAGCGGCACCCGCTTCACCCGCGCGTAGATCATCACATAGAACGCATCGACGAGCCCGATCAGCAGGCTCGGCAAGATGCCAGCGGTAAATAGCGCGATTGCGGATTGCTGCGCCGACACCGAATAGAGGATCATGGCGATCGATGGCGGAATCACCACCGCGATCGCACCCGACGAGGCGATCAGCCCGACCGAGAAGCGCTCGCTGTATCCGCCATCCCGCAGCGACGGATAGATCATCCGGCCGACCGCGACGACCGTGCCGACCGCCGTGTGCGCCATCGCCCCGAACAGCTCGGAAGCAGCGACCGTCGTTACGGCCATCGAGCCGCGCACCCCGCCGATCACCGAAACCACCCACACCACCACGCGGCGGGCGATGCCGCCTTGCGCCATGATCTCGCCGGCCAGCACGAAGAACGGCACCGCCAGCAGCGGAAAATTGTCGAGCCCGCCGAACAAGTAGGTCTGCACCGCCTCGGTCGGCACGCCAGCGACGAACAGTACAGCCACCAGACAGGTAACGATCAGCACGAGGAAGATCGGCAGGCCGATGATCAGAAGAAGCCCGGGCAGGATGAAATAAACAAATACCGCTAGCATCGACGTTCCGCCCCGCCACTCATTCGCCGCACCATCAATGTCCAGGACCGCTGGATGGGGTTCGGTCGCCACCTGTGAACAGGCGGACCACGACCAGGAAGGCCATCAGGATGAACCCGATCGGGATCATTGCCTGCGGTATAACCATGGGGAGCTCGGCCGACTGGCTGCGCTGGTCGAACAGCGTCAGGTCCCTGATCACCGGCCAGGCGAACACCACGATCATGATCGAAACGACGAGCAGAACGACCTCCGACAGCAGCGCAAAAAACTTCTGCGCCGGCTCAGGCATCATGCCAACGATCACGTCCATGCGGAGCTGGCGCCCGGACCAGGCGACCACGCCGTTGCCCAGGAACACGCAGGCGACCATGAGGTAAAGCATGATCTCTTCGGCCCAGAAGATCGAAGCATTGAAGAAATATCGCGCAAGCACGTTGACGAAATTCAACGTGACGCTGAGGACGAGCAGCACCCCCGCGATGGTCCGAAGGGCGGACACCAGCGCGCGAACGCCCCGCAGAAGTTGATCGGTCATTCGGCAGCCCGCGTTTTTGCAGTCCCGTGTCGCTTACGGTCGGCCCAGCAGCGTCCGAACGACGCCGCCGGCCGTGCCGCCTACTTGTTCTTGGCCGCCGATGCGAACATCGCCTTGACCGCTTCGTTGAGCGCGGGTTTCGTCTTCGACAAATCATCGCCAATGGTCGAGACTTTGGTGATCATCGCCTTGAACTCGTCATCCGGCAGTTGCGATATCTTGCCGCCGTTGGCGACATAGACTTTTTCCTGCTCAGCGAAGAAGTCTTTCACCCATGGCCCGATCTCGGCGGTGACCTTGTCGCCGCTGTCTCGCACCACCTTCTGCAGCTCGGCCGGCAGGGCATCCATCCACTTCTTGCTCATCACCGTGATCGAGTTGACATATGGCTGCTGGGTTTGCACGACGAACTTGCCGACGTCGTAGTATTTCATCGTGGTGTAGATGGTCATGGTGGTCAGAGTGCCGTCGATGGTCCCCTGTTGAAGGCCGGGCAGCACGTCGGCAAGCGTCATCGCGATCGGGCTGCCGCCCATGCGGCGGATCAATTCAAGCTGGAATGGCGAAGCAAGCACGCGGATCTTCATGCCTGAGAGATCGGCCATCTTGAAGACCGGCTTCTTCGACAGGATCGACGACGGACCGATCGGCGCGAAGCCGACGCCCGTCAGGCCCTTCGGCTCGCCTAGGCCGTACATCAGCTTCTTGATCGGCGCGTCTTGCGCCACCTTCATGACCTGATCGACGCTGGAAAAAAGACCCGGCGCGCTCATCGCCTCGAAACGCTCGTCGACGCCCACCAGAAATTCCGGCGGCCCCATCCAGCCCTGAATCGAACCGAACTGCGTGCCTTCGATCTGGCGCGGAATCGAGCCGAGTTGGCTCGCCGGATAAATCTCGGCCTTGATCTTGCCTCCGGAGTCCTTCTCGACCAGCGCGGCGAAGCGCTTCAGCCACTCATGCTGGGTGTCATTGATGGTGGCGGTTGCCAGCTTCATCACCTGGGGAGCCTGCGCATGCGCTGGCGACACGGCCGCCATCGCCCCCCCGATCAGGAGGCCCACTGACGCGAGCAGCATTCCTGTTGTCTTCAGCATATCCGCAACCTCCCCTGGATGAATCCAGCCGGCATCGGCCATTTTACGTGCTTGATATGGATGCCAGCAATAACGTGCAAAAGCATCGCATAGGGTTGCAATCCTGACCAGTCCCCACCGCCAGAAGCCTGGGCGTCATAACACCGCGGAATTTGTGTTTATTTTTCCGGCACCACGCCTGGCGTCTCGATGCCCGCCAGCAACGCGTCCACCGCTCCCACCCACTCCCCCCAAGGCGCGGCGCCATGGCTGTAGCCGTTCATCACAAAGCCCGGCCCAGCATAGAACTTCTCATACTGCATGTGGCGGCCGGCGAAGTCCGAGCCCAACAGGTCCCACGCCAAGTTGAGGAGCTTCATGCGATCCGCCGCCGGTTGCCCTGGCACGGACCAGTATGTCTCGAAGGTTTGGCGTAACTTCTCGTCCTGCAGCACAGAGCTGTCCGCCGGCATCTGGAACACCCCGGCGCCCATCAGTTCGCGCACCGTATCGCAAATCTCGGCGTAGTGGTTGGTGCACCAGTGCAGCGCCGCATAGACGTAGCGGCGGTTGACGGTGTGAAAGCCGTTAGAATGCGCCTCTCCGGTGTTGATCTGGCCCATGATCAGGCCCTCCAGTGTGGCCTCCATTGCCGCCAGCCGCCCGAGCGTGAACTGCACGGCCGGAATGGCCCGCGCACCGTTCATGTCCACGACCTTGCTGGCGATGCCGACAATCAACTTCAACTTCTCCAGGAAGCGCACGTTGGCTTGGTGGTTGGCCATGGCGTGACCGGGCGTCCGCATGTAGATCGCCCGTGTCATTTCGATGTTGTCATGACAGAACACCCGCTCCCACGGCACGTGCACGTTCTCGAACAGCACCGCGGCATCGTTCTCGTCGAAGCGCGAGGCGAGCGGATTGTCGAACTCGCTCACCGCGTATTTCTCGTAAGGCTTGCGCGACCAGATTGTCACGCCGGGCGCATTCAGCGGGACAGCGCAGGTGATCGCCTCCTTCTCGGCTCCGGGCGCCACCGGCTGGAGATTGCCGCACCACGTCTCGTGGCAGAACGTCGTCGCGGTGCCGAGCATCTTCAGGCCGTTGATCGTGACGCCGGCGTCGTCCTCCGCGACCACGCGCAGGGTCGGCGGCGTACGTTTGTCTGTGTTCTTTGGATCGGCCATCCGCCAGCCCTGCGGATTGGTGACGCTGTGCGAGGCAAAGACGTCGTTCTTTCGCATATGCCGGTAATAATTCCGGATATTATCGCCGAAGCCCGGCCGGATGTTGTCGAACATCGCCGGGTCCATGACCAGCCCCGTGACATAGCTCGGGAAGTTGTCCGGCGAGCGGCCGAGCAGTCCGTGCGTCCACGAGGCTATGCGCCGGTGAGTTTCGAAACGCTTGTGCAGATCCTCGCGCGTCCTCGGCAGCAGGAAATAGCTGGAGAAAGTCTCGCCATCCTCCTCGGCCGTCATCACCGCGCGGTTCTCGGGCGCGCGCTTCCTGTCGTAGATCATCGCGAAGGAGTGCGCGGCATTGCGGAACGCCGGATGCGTGGTCACGTCCTCGACCAGTTCGCGGCCGACATAGACACGCCGCCCATCGCGGATGCTTTCGAGATATTCGTCGCCGGTCAGCAGCATCGCTTCCACCCTTCGCGTTTTGCGGCGCAGGGTTGCTGGACACAGGACAAAGATCAAGCGAGTTCGTTCGCCGTTATTTTTCCCGACGCGCCAACCGCCGCAGTATCGCCATTTGCCGGAAGAAATCCCGTTTGGGTTGGGCCGGGAAGCCAACCACAACCGCGCCGGCGGGCGTGTCTGAGATCACCCCGGCCTGCGCTGCGATCCGCGCGCCGCGTCCGATCCTGAGATGCCCGTCCATGGCGGCCTGTCCACCAACCTGGACGAAGTCCTCCAGGACGGTCGAACCGGCAATACCGGCCTGAGCGACGATGATGCAGCAGCGGCCGATGACCACGTTGTGCCCGATCTGCACAAGATTATCGAGACGCGAGCCTGCGCCGATGACCGTATCTCGGACCGACCCGCGATCGATCGTGGTGTTGGCGCCGACTTCCACGTCATCACCGAGGATCACCAAGCCGAGTTGCGGCGCCGTCAGGAAGCCGGTCTTGATCAGGCCGAATCCAAAACCCTCCTGGCCGATCCGCGCGCCCGGATAAACGTAAACCCGTGCGCCGAGCATGGCGTAGCTCAGGCTGACATGAGCGCCGATCCTGCAATCCGGACCGATAACAACACCCGTGCCGATCACCGCCGACGGCCCGATCCGGCAGCCCGGACCGATTTCAGCGCCTGCTTCGATCACACACAGCGGGCCGATCTCGGCGGATGGATCGACCACCGCGGTTTTGTCCACCACCGCGGACCGATGAATTCCGGGTGCGACCGGCCGCACCGGATGAAACAGCGCCGCGACCTGGGCCCACCCGACGTGCGGCTCTTCGGTGAGAATGGGCACCGTCGCCGCCGGCACCCACTCCCGCATGGCCGGATGCACGATCACCGCGCCAGCCAAGGTTTGCTTTAACGCCGACGCCAGTTTCCGGTTGTCGAGAAAGCTCACCTCGTTCGGGCCGGCGGTCTGTAGCGGCGCTATACCGTCGATGAGCAGATCGCTGTCGGACACACTACCGCACGCTGCCTGCGCCACGGCAGCGAGAGAATAGGGACCGCTACGGCTGAAAAAGCGTCCGTTGCCGAGCGCGGCCTTGTCCATTCTCGTTTCCTAGCTTGGTCAATCCAGCTTGAAGCCGTTGGGCCGTCATCTAAAAGCGCCTGAACGGAAGGAAAGGTGCAAGCTCTGTCCAAACAAGGTATTATTGTGCTCGCTGGAATTTCTCCTGAACTGGCCACCTTGTTGCCGTCCACGGCCTCCGGTTAGGGTTGCAGCCGAATGGAGGGTCCCATGACAATCAAAATGCACGAACCCGGCTTGATCG
Organism: Alphaproteobacteria bacterium; assembly: GCA_026400395.1. Classification (GTDB taxonomy): domain Bacteria; phylum Pseudomonadota; class Alphaproteobacteria; order Rhizobiales; family Xanthobacteraceae; genus Z2-YC6860. Next base: position 9,635 of record JAPLPD010000170.1, read on the forward strand.
TTGCGCCACTCACCCCGTTTACCGCCGACCTGAAGGTCGATGAGGCCGGCCTCGCCCGCCAGATCGACTATGTGGTCAAGGACTGCCGCGCCACCATGGTGGTTGCGGCCGGCGTAGAAACCCAGGAGTACACCTATCTCAGCCTCGCCGAACGCAAGGATCTGATCCGCCGCACCATTGATCTGGTCGACAAGCGCGTTCCGGTGATGGTCGGCATCTCGCACGCTTCGTTCAAAACCGCGATCCAACTCGCGCACGACGCGGAGCGGTGGGGCGCTACGGCCGTGCAACTGCTCGCGCCGCTTCGGCCGTTCGCGGGCCCGCCGACGCAGGCCGACCTGCTTGCGTATTTTGAGGCAATCGGCCGCGAGACAAAACTGCCGATCACGCTCTATCTCAATCCCGGCCCCGGCGCCGACGTCTCGGTGCCCGACACCATCGCTCTCGCCAAGCTGCCGCAGGTGCAACTCATCAAGGAAAGCTCACGCGATCTCGCGCGCGTATCGCGGCTGATCGTCGAGATCGACCGCGCCGGCCACGCCCGCTATTTCACGACGATGCAGATGCTGCTGGCGACCTTGCAGCTTGGCGGCTCCGGCGCGACCATGCCGCCGCCGGGCTCGGAGATCGCGCGCGCCGTGATCGACGCATTCGTCGCCAAGAATCACGAACGCGCGGCGGAAATCCAGCTCCAGTTCGCGCTGTTTCCAGCCAAGTGGATGCACCGTGGGCTCGCTCCAGTAATGAAAGCCGCAATGAACCTGATCGGCATTCCAGCCGGTGAGCCCTATCCGCCCTACTCTTCTCTAACCCGAGACGAGATGAGCGCGCTCGAAGCCACCTTGAAAAGCACTGTGCTGGCGCATCGCTTCAAAGCCGCCGCCGCATAAGGATCGCACATGGCCCAGCAAGCACCTCCCAACACACCCTATGGCGCGCCGATCGATATGGCAGCCGCGAAGAAGGTCATGGCCGCCGCCGAGGCCGAGGCTGCGGCAAACAACTGGGGCGTCGCCATCGCCATCGTCGATTCCGGCGCCAACCTGGTGATGCTGCACCGGCTCGACAACGTCCAACTCTCCGCCCCGCGCATCGCCGAGGCCAAGGCCCGCACGGCGGCCGAGTTTCGCCGGCCGACCAAGGTGTTCGAGGATGCCGTCGCCGGCGGCGGCGTGGGTCTGCGCGTGCTGACGTTTGGCGCCAGCGTCGCCGAGGGCGGTGTGCCCATCGTGGCGGGCGGCAAGGTGGTCGGCGCGATCGGCGTGTCGGGCGTGCAGTCGCACCAGGACGCCCAAGTGGCGCACGCGGGAGCCGGCGCGATTGGCTAGTCTCTGGCCGCCGCGGGCGAGCCCTTGCGCGCCGGGGCGCGCGCCAAAATACGCGCCACCGCATTGGATATCCACGACATGAAAGGTCGCAGCGGGCGCCGGTCCGATTGCCGGACTTGCAAGACGGACATCGCGGTGTCCTCCGCCGGATCGGCGAGGCAGCCACGCAGCCGGATACCAAGCCAGAAAATCGGATTCCATTTCCGCCACACCGCGGCGGCCTCGCGGTAGCTGACGCCGGCGGTGACCTCCGGACGGTCGCCAAACACCTCCGGCATGACGTTGGAGATCTCATTGTCGCCAAGCACATTCCACTTCGAGAGCCCGCCCATCATCGGTGAACTGATGGCGTAGACCACGCGGCCGATCCGCGTCTCCCGGATCGGAAACGCGCACATCGGACACGGCTCGACGTTGGAATAGATGGTGCAGTCGGAGAGGTCGCGGCGGCCGAGCAACCGCTGCGCTTCGGAGATTGCCAAGATTTCCGCGTGTCGGGTAACGTCGCTATCCCGCACGACCCTGTTGATGGCCTCTGCCACCACCTCGCCCTCGCGGCAGACTACGCAGGCGAACGGCAGTTCACGGCTTTCCGCCGCCTCCATCGACAGCGCGATGCAGCGCTCCATCATTCGCCGATCGGTCGTGGATCGATCCATGTCCTCAGCCCCGAGGTGGTCCCGGAGCGTCGATCCTAGCAAAACCTGGACGCGCGGAACCGACTTCAAATGGCACGCCCACTGTCAGGTTCCACAATCCGTCAGGCTTTTTTCTCTTCGGCAGCCTCGCGCGGCTTGCCCATCAGCGCCGGCTGAAACAGCACCGCCGCGCACATCGTGCTAACCAGCGAGAGCGCGAGCAATTTACCCATGCTCGAGGTGCCGGGATGGCTCGATAGCCAGAGACTGCCGAACGCGGTCGCGGTGGTCAGCGCGCTCCAGATCACCGCACGCGTCAGGCTCGACTGCAGCAGGTTGGACTGCCCGCCTCGCCACGCCATGATGTAGTAGATTTTGAACGCCACACCGACGCCAAGCAGCAGCGGCAACGATATGATGTTGGCGAAGTTCAGCGGCATCCCGATCAGCACGCAAACCTCCAGTGTGATCAGGCCGGCGAGCAGCAGCGGCACCAGCGTAAGCAGCACGTCGCCGAAACGCCGCAGCACGATCCACAAGAGAATGGCGATCGACACGAAGGCGAAAATGCCGGCGTGGATGAACGCCCGCACGATCGTCTTGCCTGACTCCAGGATCGAGATCGGCGTGCCGACCGCCTCCGGAAACTGCGACTGGATGGCGCTGGCGAAGTGGCGCAGGGTCTCGTTGTCATTGGGATCGCCCTTCGGCGTCGCCTGGATGCGCTCGCGCCCGTCAGCGGCGATCCATTGGTCCTTCAGGCTCTTCGGCAGGTTTTGCTGCGTCACCGATTCGGCCTGCATGAAGGTGCGCAGGCCGGTGAGCGCGACCCGCAGCGGCACGATGAACGCCGCGTCGGCGGCGGCGCGCCGGTCCGGCGGAGCATCGGCGAGCTTGGTGACGCTCGCGGCCAGACGCCGCGCCGCATCGGCGCCCGCGGTTTTCAACGGCTCGGCAAGCCTGGTCAGATTGTCGGCGCTGCTCTTCAGCGCCGCGATGGTCTGCGCATCGGACGGCGGACGGCCGGTGTCCTCGGTGTTCAGCGCTGTCTGCAGTTGCCGCGCCAGCCCCTTGATCAGTGTGAGCTTGCGCTCCTGCCCCTCAGGCACGAGGTCGGCAATCGTCGAGACCTTGTCGACCTCCGGAATCTGGCGAAGCCGTTCGACCACCTTGGGAAGTTCGCCGCTGGACGCCGGCACCAGCACGTTGATCGCGCTGGCCCCAAGCGCCGGATCGGTGCGCAAGTCGAGGAAGGTCGAAACGGATTCGACGGCCGGGCTTCGCAGGTTGATCGGATTGAAGTCGAAGCTGAGATAGTAGAGCAGCGGCGATCCGCCGAGCGCTACCAGCAGCGTGCCCGCGATCACCGGAATGCGATGGCGCTCCAGGAAACGATCGACCGGCGCCAGCACGGCATAGCCGATAGCCTCCTCTTCGCCGGGCGGATGCAGAATGGTCAGCAGCGCCGGCAGCACGGTGATGCTGGTGATATAGGCCAGCAGCATGCCAACGCCGGCGATTTGACCAAGCTCGGATACGCCCTTGTAGTCGGTCGGAAAGAACGACAGGAAGCCCGCCGCCACCGCCGCGGCCGCCAGCGTCAGCGGCGCCCCGACCTTCTCGGCCGTGCTGCCCAGCGCCGAATAGAGGTCGCCGTGCTTGAACCGCTCGGACCGGTAGCGAACGGCAAACTGAATGCCGAAGTCGACGCCGAGCCCGACGAACAGCACCGCGAAGGCGACCGAGATCAGGTTCAGCGCGCCCACCATCAGCAAGCCGATCGCCGCGGTCACGGCAAAGCCGACCGTGAGGTTGAGGAAGACTGCGAGAATGATCCGCGGCGAATGCAAGGCGAGCCACAGAATGACCAGCACGAAGATGATCGTGCCGATCACATTGAGCACCGCGCCATCCTGCAGCGTGCCGAACTCGTCGTCCGCCATCGCCACCGGCCCGGTCAAGCGGACGCGGGCCTGATAGTCCGTATCAAGTTTGAGGTCAGAGGCTGCCTTGCGGATCGCATTGCTCGCGGCGATGCCGGGTTGCAGGTTCGAGAAGTCCAGCACCGGCACCACTTCGATGAAGTGGCGGCGTTCGCCCGGCGTCGGCGTCTGGCCGCTCAGCATCGCTTGCCAGGAGAACGTCGCCGGCTGCCCGGCCAGCACCTGATCGATGGTGTCGGCGGACATGGTCAATGCCCGCTGCAAATCCTCGAACTTGGCCTGACCGCTCTGCACGCCGAGCAGTCCGAACGCCAGCGCGCGCGTCATGCCGCGCAGCGAGGGATCCCCCGCCAACGCTCCGATGACCGGCGCGCCCCGGCCGAGCCCTTGCGACATTTTCGTAAGATCGCTCTCGGGCAGGAACAGCAGACCGTTCTTTGCAAAGAACGGATCGTTGTCGAGCTGGGTTACCGCACGAAACAGCGCTGGCTGCTCGGTCAGCTTCTGCGCCAGCTTGACGCTGGCCTCGGTCGCCAGTTCAGGCGTCGGCGCATCGACCACCACGAGGATGGAGCCGAACGAGCCTGGAAACTCCTTCTCGAACGCCTTCTCGCGCTCGCGCCATTTAAGATCGGACGCGATCAGCTTGTTGATATCGGTGGTGATGGCGAAGTGCTTGATGGTGAAATAGCCGGACACGGCGGTGATGACCGTTGCCACCGCAACCACCGCCCACGCATAACGGCTGCAGAATCCGACAATTTGTCTGACGATTGAAACAAGCATGAGAAATTAGTGTCCCGCGCCGGTGATTGGTGTGATCATTATGGTATGGTTAGCAAAGCGTGCCTTCGGCAAACGGTGTTAGAGGGCAAAGCCATCATTGGCAAAGCTGTGATGAGCAAAATCGAGGCCAAAATAAGGGGCCCGGTACCACGGTCACCAGATGGCTTCTCCTCGTTTGCCACCCACAAACTGGGGCCGCTCCTTGCGTCGCGGCTGCAAGGCTCAACGCCCCACCACTTTTATGGTTGCGGGTCTGTCCCGGCGAGGCCGACCAGGCGGCCCTGCGAACGCAGCCACCTCGGCCACAAGAAGTTGTTGGGACTACGGGACAATTCCTGACAATCGAGGTCCGCCGCCTTGGAACTCCTTGGTATGAGCGTCTATGTCACACAAGCACTCTTTTATGTCGATAACCTATGTTCATGTCGCGCGAAACATACCCAGGCGGGAGATCGGCGCAAAAAGGTCACATACCGGATGGGTCATGCGGCATTGCGATAGCCCGCCAAAATGCTAGATATGGTCGCAGGTTAGAACCCTGGCCATGAAGTCAGGCGCTGCGAAGCAGCCATTGGCCTTCATTCCGGGCCGTGAACACAGGCGGTAACATTGGGCATTCCTCTCCTTCAGAAGCTTCATGTCGGCGGATACCTGATCCGGCAGCAACTGGCCGGGCGAAAGCGCTATCCGCTGGTGCTGATGCTGGAGCCGCTGTTTCGCTGCAACCTCGCTTGCGCCGGCTGCGGCAAGATCGACTATCCCGATGACATTCTGAACCAGCGCATCTCGGTCGCTGACGCGCTGGGCGCCGTCGATGAGTGCGGCGCCCCGGTTGTCTCCATCGCCGGCGGCGAACCACTCCTGCACAAGGAGTTGCCGACCATCGTCAAGGGCATCATCGCCCGGCGGAAGTTTGTCTATCTTTGCACCAATGCGCTGCTGATGCAGAAGCGCATGAAGGATTACGAGCCGAGCCCCTACTTCGTCTGGTCGGTCCATCTCGATGGCGACAAGGAAGACCACGACAAGTCCGTCTGCCAGGCCGGCACCTACGACCGTGCGGTGGCCGCCATCAAGGAAGCGAAAGCCCGCGGCTTCCGCTGCAACATCAACTGTACGCTGTTCAACAATGCCGACCCGGAGCGGATGGCGAATTTCTTCGACACCGTGATGGCGATGGGCGTCGACGGCATCACCGTGTCGCCGGGCTACGCCTACGAGCGCGCGCCCGACCAGCAGCACTTTCTCAACCGCCAAACCACCAAGCAATTGTTCCGCGACATCTTCAAGCGCGGCAATGGCGGCAAGCGCTGGTCGTTCAGCCAGTCGCCGATGTTTCTCGACTTCCTGGCCGGCAATCAGACCTACCACTGCACCCCATGGGGCAATCCGACCCGCACTGTGTTCGGCTGGCAGAAGCCCTGCTACCTGCTCGGCGAAGGCTACGCCAAGACCTTTGACGAGTTGATGGAAAGCACCGACTGGGACGCCTACGGCGTCGGCAACTACGAGAAGTGCGCCGACTGCATGGTGCATTCCGGCTTCGAGGCGACCGCGGTGCAGGATACCTTCAGTCATCCGATCAAGGCGCTGGCGACCACGTTGCGCGGGATGAAGACCGAGGGCGAGATGGCGCCGGAGATTTCACTCGAGAACCAGCGGCCGGCGGAATACTTCTTCACACGCACCGCCGCGTAGTTTTCATCCGCCCGCAAACTATCAGTCAGGGAAACCGTGGTCCTGCATTCTGCAGACATAGTGACCATGTGTTGGAATCCATGAACGCAAGAACCGCTGCCGCACTCGCCGTCGCCGCTCTCCTGTTCACCGCTCCCTGCGCAACGGCCGCCGACGGCCCAATGGCACATTTCGCCGGTAGCTGGGCGGGCAACGGCAAGATCACCGTGAAAGATGGAACCAGCGAGCGCATCCGCTGCCGCAGCACCAATACCGCCACCGGCAACGCGCTCAACCTGAGCATGCGGTGCGCGAGCGACAGCTACAAATTCGACCTGGGCAGCGAAATCGCCTCGGACAACGGCGCCATTTCCGGCTCATGGAGCGAGACCTCCCGCGGGGTGGTGGGCTCGGTGTCCGGCAAGATGACCGGCACGAACATCCAGGCCACGGCCAGCGCCGTGGGCGTGACCGCCGCGCTGGCGATCCGCACCAGCGGCAACACGCTGAGCGTGTCGATCAAGTCGCCCGGCAGCGAAGTGTCGGAAGTCTCGGTCGCGATGGCCAAGGGCGGGCGTTAGCCCGACTGCTTCGCCCTAAATCCCTGCAATAGCGGGGTTCATGGCGTTGCAATTTCAATCCAATTTTCAACGCTGGCGCTTTATCCAGCGTTGCGTGAACTGGTTCACCCACATAGCAGTCGGCCGCAGGATCAGCAGGTCCGCGGTAAGTGCCGCAAGCATGGCGAAGGCCGACAGCCAGCCGAACAGGCGGAGCGACGGCAGGTCCGAGAACACCATCACGGCAAGTCCGCAGGCCAGCACCACCGACGTCAGAATCAGCGCCGGCCCAACCAGGATCGTCGCCTGCTCCACACCAACGGCTGGATCGGCCCCCGGCTTATCCTCAAGACGCAGCCGGTTGAGGAAATGGATGGTGGCGGACAGTCCGAGCCCGAACGATACGGTCAGCGCCACGACGCTGGCGAACTGCAACCCCTCGCCCATCGCCCATAGAACGGCGCCGGCCATCACCACCGGGAAGATGCCCGGCAGGATGCTGACCAGCATCACCGAAAACGAACGGAAAGCGATTCCGATAAAGGCCGCGACAAAGACGATCTCCACCGTCAGCGCACGATTGAGTTTGCCGATCATGTCGGCGGAATTGCGCGCGGCGATCGCCGCGAGTCCGGTCACCGCGATCTCATAGCCGGGATGCGCCTTGCGCACCTCGTCCAGCGCCTTGTCCAGTTTGTTGATCACCGGCAGCAATTGGCTGGCATCGATATCGGGGATTCTCCCCGAAACGACGACGGCATCCTTGTTGGCCGACACGAAGCGACGCGTCAGGTGCTCGGGCAGGATTTCGAGATATTGCTTCAACGTCGCGAGATCGGCCTTGCCGGCCTTTTCCGCGAGCCAGCGCCGCAGCGAATCCACCGACCACACGTTGCCGACCCCGGCCTGGGTTTCGACGATCGCATGCACCGCCGCCAGCGTATCGAGCGTATCCTTGTCGTAAAGATTGGCGCCCTTGGGAAACTCGATCAGCACGTCGATCGGATTGGCGCCGGTTAATTTGGCGTCGAGCCGGCCCGATGCTTCGACCGCCTGGCGCTTGTCCGGCACCTGGTCGGCGAGCCGATAGCGCGGCTCAAGGCTGATGTAGATGACGGAGAGACCGGCGACGACCAACAGACCGATCAGGCTGTACAGACCCGGATGGCTGACCATGCGCAGCGCGATCCAGCGGCAGAAGCTGCGCAGGCTCTCCACGCCGATATCCGCGCCACGGCCGCCGACCGCGAAATCCGACGTTTTGCGGATCAGCAGCACGCCGAGCAATGGCACCAGCGACAGCACCGCCAGCAGCGCGATCACCGTCGCCATAAGGCCGGCTTCGCCGAAGGTGCGGATCGCCTCCGAGCTTGAGAATTGCAACGCAATGAACGAGATCCCGGCGGTGCCGTGTGTGAGCACGCAGGCCGGACCGACGACGAGCACCGCCTCGCGGAACGCCGCGTACTGGTCCTTGCCGGCGATCAGCCGGTCGCGTGCCGCGAACGTAAGCTGCATGCTGTCGGAGAAGCTGATCACCATGATGAGCGGCGTCATCACGTTGAGGAACATGTTGAGGCTGAAGTTCAGCCAGCCGAGCGCGCCGAGCGATAACAGAATCGCGATCAGCGGCGGCGCTGCAGCGATGATCATGAACGAGATGCGGCGGAAGAACGCGATGGCGATGAGGCAACCCGCGGCGAACCCGATGGTGTTGTAGAGCAGCGTGTCGCGCTCGACGGCGTTGCGGATTTCGAGTTGCATGGTCGGCACGCCGGCCAATTGCACCGTAAGCCCGGTCGAGCCGAGGTCCTCCTGCATGACCTTGCGGATTTCGGCCACCGTTGTTTTCAGACCCTTGCCTCCGACGATCTTCGGATCGAGAGAAAGCACCACCAGCGCCAGCGTGCCGTCCTCCGACAACAGCTTGCCGCGGATGATCTCGTTGCTCAGGACGCGCTTCACCAGCGCGTCGTATTCGGCGCCGGTCGGCAGCGTCTCAGGGAACACCGGGGCCGGCAGCTTGCCCTCCTCCGGCGGCTGGCGGGCCGAGAACAGCGAGATCAGTCCGCGCACACTATCGACAAGTTGAAGGTCGGTGACGAGATCGCGCAGCTTTTCGATCGAGTCGCGCGCCATCAGGTTCTTGCCCTCCACCACGACAAGCACGTCGAACTCGGAGGACGGAAAGCGTTTAGTCACCTCTTCGTACTGGCGGAACTCCTTGGTGTCGGAACGGAACAACTGACTGAGCGAATCATCGACCTTGATCCGCTGGAGGCCCAGCCCGGCGAGCAGGCAAAGCAGCACCAAGAGGACCGCTGAGACGATCGGCGCGCGAAGCGGGATCAGCCCGAGCTTTTCCAGCCCATAGGCCAGATTGTGCAGCTTGCGGGGTGGCGTCCCCGATGTGTCAGCCGCCCCGGATTTGTCGGAATCACTTGTCGACACTGGAGTTCCTTCGGGTCAGAGCCTTCGAGACCATTACGACGCTGGCGGATGTTGTACACGGGTTGGATACGGAACGAACCGGGGGTTCCCAGCGCCGTTGTATGCCTGAGCCATTGCCATCACAGGGTGACGATGCATCGGAGGGCCGGCATGCGACACGGATCAATCTTGATTGTGGGCCTCCTGCTTGCGTCCACGGCAATGCCGCAAAGCGCGCAAGCGCGTCCCCGGCTATTGGGCAACATACTGAACGTGCTGACTGCACCGGTCGGGGTCATTCTCGGGGCAAGCCGCCAAGCTGGCCGGAGGGCCGCCTACCGCCGTCCTGCGCCCGCCCGCGTGGCGGCGCCCGCCGCGGCTGCCGCAGCCGCAGCGACCGTGGTGGCTTCTGCCCCGGCCGTGGCCGCGGCTCCATCGACCACCGGATCGGCCTCCGACGCTGACCCCACAACGGTGGATGATGCCGACGCAGCCGCTTCGACCCGTGTCCCTCGTCTCGGCGTTGTCGGTCCGGTGGCTTGGCCCAGCGCGTATGAGGACGTCATCGGCTTCACGCTGTGGCCGAAGCAGTACGGCTCGCGGCTCGGCGCTCACGGCATGGGCGATGTGCTCAGCACCGCGCTGGCGCCGAGCCGTGCGATTGCAGCGCGAACCCGTCAGGCGAATGCCGGCGAGCCCGGTCAGGCCATGACGGAACCGGCGGCGTGCGGCAGCATCGACCTCACCGCGGAGGACTGGCCGATCGGCGAGATCACCAGCACGGTCGAACTGAATGACATCCAAAGCGGAAAGTTGAACCAGTTGAGAATGTCGATGAGCGACGCCATCGCGTCGATCAAATCCACCTGCCTCGACGACTCCACACTCGGGCCGGTGGAACGGCTCCGGGCGATGCAGAACTCGCTTTGGGCGGTGCAGGACGCCGTGCAGTTGATCCGCACGCCGCTTTCGGAGTTCTACGCATCGCTCACCGAAGAGCAGCAGCGCACGTTTGCCGCGCCTCCGCAGCCGGCGGCACGGATGGGCCGCGCCGATATCGCGCGCATGTGCGATCTCCCGGCCGGAACCGATGCGCCGATGAAGCAGATCGAGCACGCGCTCCGGCCGACCAAGCCGCAGAAGGCGAGCCTCGATGCGCTGCAGAAAACCGCGTCGGAGATGGGCCAGATGCTGATGCAGACATGCTTGGCGCCAATGCCCGCGACGCCGGTGGAGCGGCTCGACGCCGCCGCCAACCGCCTGACCGCGGTGATCTTCGCCGCGACCAACGTCAACGTCGCGCTGGACGATTTCGCCAGCCAGCTCAGAGACGATCAGAAGACCAAGCTGAATTCGCTGGTGCGGTAGGCTTGTTTCGTGCGGGCTACATGCCGAATTTGACAGACCGGTCGTTGCGGGCCGTCAGGTTGCGGTAGCGCGCCATCGCCCATAACGGGAAGAACTTCGGGTAGCCGTGGTAGCGGAGATAAAACACCCGTGGAAATCCAGTCGCGGTGTACTTCGCCTCATCCCAGAAGCCGTCGCGACCTTGATGGCTTGCGAGATACTCGATGCCGCGCTGCACCGCCGGTTCGTTGATGTCGCCGGTCGCCATCAGCCCGAGCAGCGCCCACGCGGTTTGCGACGCGGTGCTGGCCGCCGGTTCATAGCCGCGATAATCGAGCTTGTAGCTCGCGCCGTCCTCACCCCAGCCGCCGTCGGCGTTCTGGATCGAGATCAGCCACGCCGCGGCCTTGCGCATTTCCGGCGCATGATCATCGACCCCAGCCGCATGCAGCGCGCACAGCACCGACCATGTGCCGTAGATGTAGTTCATGCCCCAGCGGCCGTACCAGCTGCCCTCGGCAAGCTGCGTGCGCTTCAGATAGTCCACCGCCGCCGCCACCGCGGGTGAATTCTGCGGCGTGTCGCCGAGCTGCGCCAGCATCGAAACGCAGCGCGCGGTGACGTCCTCGGTCGGCGGATCGAGCAGCGCCCCGTGATCGGCGAACGGAATGTGGTTGAGGTAGTGGTACTCGTTGTCGGCGTCGAACGCGCCCCAGGCGCCGTTCTCGCTTTGCAGCCCAAGAACCCATTCCCGGGCGCGCGAGATCGCTTCGCGGTGATCGATGTTCGGGTCGAGCCCCTGAGCCCGGTCCATCGCCAGGGCCACCACCGCGGTGTCATCGACATCGGGATAGTGCGGGTTGGCATACTGGAACGCCCAGCCGCCGGGCCGCACATGCGGCCGGCGCGCGACCCAGTCGCCTTTCACGTCCAGCACCTGCTTCGGCTCAAGCCATTGCAGCGCCTTGGTAACCCGCGCTTGCGCTTCGGCGTCGCCGGTTTCCAGAAGCGCATGGCTGGCGAGCCCGGTGTCCCAGATCGGCGAGACGCACGGCTGCACGTAGGCGTAGTCGTCGTGCAAAATGATCAGTTTTTCGATCGAGCGGCGCGCGGTCGCCCGCGGCGGATAGTCCTCGGGATGGCCCAGCGCCGCGAACATCATCACGCTGTTGGCCATCGCCGGATAGATCGCGCCGAGCCCGTCCTCGCCGTTGAGCCGCTCGACCGTCCATGCCACAGCGCTGTCGATGGCCTGCTGGCGTTTCCACTTGGAAAACACCGGCTCGCTCAACCGCAGCAGCTCGTCGGCGATGCGGAAAAACCAGAACAGCGCCGCGTTCTGCTGCGGCGCCTTCGGGGCGGGACCGAGCGTCGCGGGCGGTTCCAGAAAGAGTTCATCAATGCGGACGTTCTTGGCATTCCGCGCCGTGGGCTTCAGGTGCATCAGCACCAGCAGCGGCACGATGACCGTCCGGCTCCAGTAGGAAATCTTGTCGAGGTGAAACGGAAACCACTTCGGGAACAGCATGATCTCGGCCGGCATCAACGGCACCGCGCGCCACGGAATGAACCCGTAGAGCGCGAGCATCAGCTTGGTGAACACGTTGGCGCGCCCCGCGCCGCCCCGCGAGCGGATTTCCTGCCGGGCCCGCGCCATATGCGGCGCGTCCACCGGATCGCCGATCATCTTGAGAGCGAAATAGGCTTTTACCGTCGCGCTGATGTCGAAGGCGCCATCCTGGAAAAGCGCCCAGCCGCCATGCCGGGAGCTTTGCGTGCGCCGGAGATACACCGCGATCTTGCTTTCCAGCGCCGCATCGACCGGCTCGCCGAGATAGTGGCGCAGCAGCACGTATTCGGAGGGAATCGTGGCATCGGCTTCAAGCTCGAAGCACCATTCACCCTCGGGCTTCTGGCAATCGAGCAGCGCGCGGGTCGCCGCTGCAATGCCGCGATCGAGAGTCTGCCGGTCCACCGTCATCCCCTGCCCCCCGGAGAGGCCATAGGAGCGGCTTTGGCGGTCACGCAATCCGCCGCGCGGTTGCCGGACCGCACCGCGCTTTCCAACGTCGCCGGCAAGCCGGTCGCGGTCCAGTCGCCGGCGACGACGAGGTTGCTCCACTGCGTCTGCGCGGCGGGCCGTTTGGCGTTCTCCTCCGGAGTGGCCGCGAACGTCGCCCGCCGCTCGCGGACGATTTGCCAGGCCGGCAGTTCGGCTACAATTCCGGTCGCGCGCGACACCTCCTGCCAGATCGACTGGGCGAGCATGGCGCGCGGCACGTCCATCAGGCGGTCGGCGTTGCTGATTGTGACCGAAAGCCGGCCGTCGAACGCGAATATCCATTCGGTGGTGGCGTTGATGAGGCCGAGGATCGGCGGCAGCCCCGGCGGTGGGGCAATCCGGAAATGCGCGTTGGCGATGGCGCGATGGCCCTGTGGCACCGGCAGGTCGGGGACCAGCGCCGCGGCAGCGTGATGCGGCACCGCCAGGATGACCATATCGTCGGCCCCGAGCGTGACGGCGTCGGCGCCAAAGTCGAGTTCGGCAATCCTGCCGTCCGCAAAACGGATGGCGTGGAGTTCGTGATCGAGCCGCACTTGCGTATTGAATCTCTTCAGAAAGGCGAGTGCCGGCTCAATGAACGCCGGCCCCAGGCCGTCGCGTGCGATCAGCGGCCGGCAAGCCTGGCCGCCTTGCGCCAGCGTCTCACGGACGATCGCGCTGGCCAGTGCCGCTGAACCCTGGCGCGGCTCGATGTTCAGCGCCGCCAGCAGCAGCGGGTGAACCAGTCGTTCGTAGAGCGGCCCGGAGCAATCGATGACCTCGCCAACCGGCGCGTCGCCGCTTGCCCACAGCAGGCGCGACAACCGCAGATATTCGCCGAGACGGGTGCCCGGCACCCGGCGGCTCTTGTCGAAAACCCACCACGGCAGGCCGTCGTTCATCCGCAACGTCCAGCGCTCGTTCGACGCCAGATCGACGAACGCGAACTCCGCCTTCGGCGGCCCGACCAGCGACGCGGCGCTACCGATCGCCGTCACGAAACCCAGCACGGCATGGTTGCCCGACAGCACCAGATGATTGCCGTTGTCGATCGTCATGCCGATGGTGCGGTCCAGATAAGACCGGCAGCGGCCGCCCGGATAGGCGGTGGCTTCGTGCACGACCACCGGCGCCCCTGAAGGCGCCAGCTTCACCGCCGCTGCGAGGCCCGCCAGGCCCGCTCCGATAATGTGGACGGTTCGAGTCATCAGATGATGGCGTATTGGACCGCGATCCACGACAGCCGCAGCGGACCGATACTTATTCGCGTGCGCGGCGGGCTCCACCCGCGCGCCACCATGCCTTGCAGTATGGTTCGATAGACCTTTTCCATGATCCGCGGCGCCTTCACGGTGCGGCGCGGATTGCGCGCCATGATCGCGTCGGCCTGCTCGAAATGCGACTGCGCCCGCCGGGCGACCGCCTCGCAGACCGCCGGCAGGCCATCGCTCGACAGCACCGCGTGCGGATCGGTGCTGACGATGCCCGCCTTGTTCAATTCCTCGCGCGGCAGGTAAAGCCGGCCCAACTCCGCGTCCTCGTCGACGTCGCGCAGGATGTTGGTGAGTTGCAGCGCGCGGCCCAGATGATGCGCCAGGGCGATGCCATCGGCCTCGCCCATTCCGAACACGCGAACCGACAGCCGGCCGACGGCGCTCGCCACTCGGTCACAATAAAGATCGAGGGTCGCCCAATCCGGCGCGCGAATGTCCTCAGCGGCATCCATCTCCATGCCGTCGATCACCGCCAGGAAATCCTCCTTGCGGAGCTGGAAGTCCCGCGCGGTCTGCGTCAGAGCCCCCAGATCGACCGGGGGACGCTGCCCGTAAATCGCCTCGACGTGCCTGCGCCATTCCGCGAGTCCGAGCCTGCGATCGATGTGCGGCGCGGTCGAATCCGCGATGTCATCGACCAGCCGGCAGAACGAATAGATTTCGAACATCGCGTCGCGCTGCGCGCGCGGCAGGATTCGCATCGCCATATAGAACGAGCTGCCCGACGCGCGGCTCGGCGCACCGGTGCCGCCGGATATTTGCGCCTCAGCGGCTGTGGCGTCGTTCATCGGCAGGTGATCCGGTGAAGGCGCCGGGGGTGCGGCCCAAACGGTTGAACAGCCCCTTCGCTGCGCCAAGCGCGCCAAACGCCGCGACCCCGAGCTTGCCGAGGCGAACATTCTCGCTCAGCGGATCGCGGGTCCGCAGCAGTTGCACGAAATGTCGCGCGAGGGTGACGATGGCGGCAATCTCCAGCGCAAGCCGCCGGTCCTCGATCTGCACCGGCAACTCCACACCCTGTTCCAGCATGTCGCCGGTGCGGTCGGCAAGCCCATGCAAGCAGGCGAGCAGTTGCGGCGTCGCGCGCGGTGCATCGAGCGCCTCGACGCTGGAGCCGGCGGCGGCCAGCGCATCGAGCGGGACATAGACCCGGTCGATGGCGCGGTAGTCCTTCACGCAGTCTTGCAGATGATTGATGATCTGCAGCACGGCGCAGACGTTGTCCGAGGCGGCCCAGGTCGAACGGCTCTCCCCGTGCACGTCCAGCACGAAGCGTCCGACCGGCATCGCCGAGTAGCGGCAATAATCGATCAGTTCGTCCCAGTCGGCATAGCGGCTCTTGGTGACGTCCTGGCGGAACGCCTTCAGCAGATCCAGCGCATGCTGCGGCGACAGGTTGCGCTCCGCCAGCGCCGCGCGAAGCGTGACGCCGGCCGGATTATGGTCGTCGTGGCCCAACAGGCTGGCTTCGAGGGCGCCGAGGTGGCGCAGCTTGTCCGCGGGCGACAGGCTCGCATGGTCGGCGATGTCGTCGGCGAAACCGGAACCGGAAAAACCTCCGTCATGATGACCGGCCAGCGTCCCGAAATCGCCCGTTTCCGCGCAATTTCCACAATCAGACCGGGTGCTTGTGCCGTCGCGCCCCACAGGGCAGATTGCCGCGAACGACACCGACAGGAAGCACTCATGGCCGTCCCTTCCTCCTCCGACTCCTGGATCGGAGCGAGCGTGCTGCGCAAGGAAGATGCCCGCCATCTGCTCGGGCATGGCGCCTTCATCGCCGACCTGCGCATGCCGGGGGTGCAGGATGTGGCTTTCGTACGCAGCGACATGGCGCACGCCCAGGTGCACCGCGTGCTGCCGCCGCCGGGCACCGCCGGCAAGGTCTTCACCCTCGCTGACATCGGCCCGCTCAACATCCTGGAGGCGGGCCCCGAACTCGCCGCTCACCGCCACAGCCCCTATCCGGCGCTCGCCGACGACCGGGTGCGCTATGTCGGGCAGCCGATCGTCGCCTGCATGCAGCCGACCCGCGCCCAGGCCGAGGATCTCGCGGATCTGGTCGAACTGGAGCTTGAGGCGCTTCCCGCCGTGGTCGATGCCGTCGCGGCGATGCGGCCGGGCAGCCCGCGCGTGTTCGACAACTGGCCAGACAACGCCTACATCGCCAGCGCCGTGCACGAGGGCGATCCGGTCTCGCTGGGCGCCGCGCCGGTGCGGCTGCGCCGCCAGTTCCGGATGAACCGGCAGGCCACCGTATCGCTCGAATGCCGCGGCGTGCTGGCATACTGGGATCACCGCAACGACGAATTGGTGGTTCACCTGTCGACCCAGGGCGGCCATGTGGTGCGGATCGGCATGGCGCAGGCGCTCGGCCTGCCGGAGAACAAGGTCCGGATCATCGCGCCGGACGTGGGCGGCGGGTTCGGCGGCAAGAACCGGATCATGCCGGAAGACATTGCCGTCGCCGCGATCGCCATGAAGGTCGGCCATCCGGTGCGCTGGATCGAAGACCGCCGCGAGCATCTGCTCGCATCGGTGCATGCCCGCGATCATTTCTACGATCTGACCGTATCGGTCGCCAAAGACGGGACGCTGCTGGGCCTCGAGGGCGACATCTATATCGACGCCGGCGCCTATTCGCTGTGGCCGACCGGCTCCTTCATGGAAGCGAGCATGGCCTCGCGTAACCTGACGGGCCCCTATCGCATCAAGCATCTCGGCCTGAAAACCTTCACCGTCGCCACCAACAAGGCGCCGATGGGCCCCTATCGCGGCGTGGCGCGGCCGGGCGCCTGCTTCGCCATCGAACGGCTGGTCGACGAGGTCGCCCGCGAATTGGGCCGCGAGCCGTTCGATCTGCGCCGGCAGAACATCGTCACCGCCGCCGAACTGCCCTTCCGCACCGCCGCCGGCATGCGGCTCGACACCGGCGATTATGTCTCGTCGCTGGACATCGCCCGCGACATGGTCGATCTCCCGGCGATCCGCGCCCGCCAGGCCCAGGGCGAGCCCGACGGCCGTGCCATCGGCGTGGGCTTTGCGTTCTACACCGAACAGAGCGGACACGGCACGGTCGAGTGGGTGAAGCGCAAGTCGCGCGTGGTGCCGGGCTACGAATCCGCAAACGCTCGCATGCTGCCGGACGGCTCGGTCATCATTCATGTCGGCACGCAGAATTTCGGCCAGGGCCACGAGACCACGTTCGCGCAGATCGCCGCGCACGAACTCCACATCAGCCCGGCGCTGATCTCGATCCGCTACGGCGACACCGCGACCTCGCCGTTCGGCTTCGGCAGCTTCGGCTCGCGCTCGATCGTGTTCGGCGGCGGAGCGGTGGCGCGCTCCTGCCGCATGCTGATCGAGAAGATCCAGAAGATCGGCGCGCATTTGCTGCAGAGCGACGTCGCCAGCACCACCATCGAGGACGGCGCGGTCCATGGCCCCAACGGCAGTGTCGGCTTCGCCGAGATCGCCTACGCCGCCAACGCCCGCCAGGAGCACCTGCCCGCCGGCATGGAGCCACTGCTCGACGCCACCGGCACCTACGAGCCCACGGAAACCGGCGGCGTGTTCGCCTACGGCACCCACGCGGTGGTCGTCGCCGTCGAGCCCGACACCGGCGTCGTCGAGATTCTCGATTACGCCGTCTCGGAGGATTGCGGCACCATGATCAATCCGATGATCGTCGATGGCCAGGTGCAGGGCGGCATCGCGCAAGGCATCGGCACCGCGCTTTACGAGGAAATCCCCTACGACGAGATCGGCCAGCCGCTCGCCACCACCTTCGCCGACTACATGGTGCCGTGCGCGCCGGAGATTCCCACGGTGCGGATGGCGCATATCGTGCATCCGGCCCAGGCCACCGAATATGGCGTAAAGGGCCTCGGCGAAGGCGGCGCCATCGCGCCCCCGGCAGCGATCGCCAACGCGGTGTCGGACGCGTTCCGCAGCATCGGCGCAAGCTTCAACGAGACGCCGCTCACCCCGCGCCGGGTGTCTGAGGCTG
This sequence comes from Alphaproteobacteria bacterium, assembly GCA_026400395.1. GTDB lineage: Bacteria > Pseudomonadota > Alphaproteobacteria > Rhizobiales > Xanthobacteraceae > Z2-YC6860. The sequence continues at coordinate 27,671 of JAPLPD010000170.1, forward strand.
TCGATCGCGCCCGCCGCGCCACAGCAACGCCAACGCCGGGCGCCCCCGCATGAAATCGGCACCGTTCGATTACCTCCGCCCGAAAACCGTCGCCGAAGCGAGCGTCGCGCTCGGCCGCCGCGGCGCCAACACCGCCGCCATCGCCGGCGGCCAGTCGTTGATGCCGATGCTCGGACTTAGAGTCGCGCTCATCGACCTGCTGGTCGACATCAGCCGGCTCGACGATCTGAAGCTGGTGACCGAAACCCTCGACAGCCTGTGGCTCGGCGCGCTGACCACGCACGCCGCGATCGAGGACGGCAAAGTGCCCGACCTTTTCAACGGCCTGCTGCGGCGGGTCGCCGGGCAGATTTCCTACCGTGCCGTCCGCAACCACGGCACCATCGGCGGCAGCGTGGCGCTCGCCGATCCTTCGGCGGACTGGCCGTGCTGCCTGATCGCGCTCGACGCCACTGTTCGCATCGCCGGCCGCGGCGGCGTCCGCGTCGAGCGTGTCGCCGACTTCATCCACGATTCCTATTCGACGACCTTGACCACCGGCGACATCATCGTGGGCTTCGACATCCCCGCGCCGAAGGCGCCGCTGCGCTGGGGCTTCGCCAAGGTCGCCCGTAAGAGCGGCGCCTTCGCCCATTCGATCGCCATCGCAACGCAGGCCAAAGACGGCGCTATTTCCGTGGTGCTCGGCGCCGCCGGCCCTCGCCCCCGCCCGATGACCGCGACGGCGAACCAGCTCACCGCCCCGGCCAGTTCGGAAGAGCAGGTGCGCGCGGCGATCACGGCGGACTTCGACGCCCACTTCGCCGACCTCGACGCTTATCAAAAGCGGATGCACACCGCCAACATTCTGCGTGCCGTGCGGGAAATGCGATGACTGCGATCACCGTCGAACTCAATGGCGTGAAGGTCAACGACGACGTCGAGCCGCGACAGTCGCTGGCCGACTTCCTGCGCGACCGCTGCGGCCTCACGGCAACTCATCTGGGCTGCGAACACGGCGCCTGCGGCGCCTGCACCGTGGTGGTCGACGGCCTCGCCACGCGCTCATGCCTGACGCTCGCCGTCATGGCCGACGGCCGCGCCGTGTCCACCCTGGAGGGATTGCGCGCCGATCCGCTGATGACACTGCTGCGCCGGCATTTTCACGAGAGTCATGCACTGCAATGCGGCTTTTGTACCCCAGGCATGCTGATTACCGCGCGCGACATATTGCAGCGGTATGTGCATCCGAATGCAGAACTCGTTCGTCACGAATTGAGCGGCCAGATCTGCCGGTGTACCGGCTATGCGAACATCGTCAAGGCCATCGTCGCCGCGGGTCAGGACATTCCGCATGAGCCCCCGGCTCCGGAACCGGCGCCCGAAGCGTAGCGCTTTCCCCGGATCAAGCCGCGGCGTATAGCCAGTCATCGACTTTCGGCAGCCCTGGCACGGATACTGCAACTCGCTCCGGGACCAGGCAGTCACCATACCTCGCCAGCCTGCGGCATAGCCGCAGATGCGGGTCACACGCTTCGGAGGACACCATGTTCGCGGCAAAGTCCCATCTGACACGGCGGTCGCTGCTTAAATCGGGTGCGGGCGCCGCCGCCGGATTGATCGCCATGCCTGGCGTGCGCACGGCCCAGGCCGCCGACGCAGTCAAGATGAGCCTGGAGTTCCGTATCTACGGCGGCAACGCACCGATGTTCTTCGCCGCCGAGAACGGCATCTTCCGAGATCTCGGGCTCGATGTGGTTAGCGACGGCTCAGCGGGTTCGGGCGAATCGGTAACCCGCGTGGCATCGGGCTCCCATCAATTCGGGCTGGCGGACGCCAGCACCGTGGTCGAGTTCGCCGCGCGCAATCCCACCGTGGCGCCGAAAATCGTCATGACGGTGTTCGATCTGTTTCCCGCGGTGGTGATGAGTCTCAGCCGCAAGCCGGTCAAGTCGCTGAAGGATATCGCCGGGATCAAGCTTGGGACCGGCACCGCCGACGCGGGCTCCAAGATCATGCCGGCCTTGCTTGCGCTCAACAACATCGACCCCGCGTCGTTCAGCCGCGTCACTGTTGATGTGAAGTTGCGCGACACGCTGCTGATCAAGGGCGACGTCGATGCGGTGATCGCATTCGACTACACGGCGATCTTCAATCTGATCGAGGCGGGCATCAAACTGGAAGATATCACCCTGCTTTACTTCCGGGAGTTCGGCTTCAACTTCCCAGGCAACTCGCTGATCGCGAGCCCGGAGATGATCGAGAAAAATCCAGACCTGGTGCGGCGGGTCGCGCTGGGCGTCGCCCGTTCCTGGGTCGCCGCCGACCGCGACCGCCCCAGCGCGATCGCCTCGGTCGCCAAGCGTGACAAGCTGCTGCGCGCGGACACCGAGGTCGCCCGCATGAGCTGGGTGCTCGACCGGCTGGTCAAGACCCCTGCCGTCAAGCAGAACGGATTGGGGTTCATCGAAGAGGATCGGCTTGTTCAGGGATTGAAGGTTCTGGGCGAAGGCTTCAAGCTGCCAAAGCCGATGTCGGTCAGCGAAATCTACGACGGGCGGTTCCTGCCGCCGGCCGCCGACCGCAAGTTTGCATAACCCTGTTCAAAGGCATCTAACCGTCAATGACACCCAGTCGCCGCCGCCTCGAGATTGCGATGCCGTGGCTCGTGATCGTCGGGCTGCTGATCGTGTGGCAGTCGGCGGTGCATCTGTTTCAGATCCGCCCTTTCATCCTGCCCTCGCCCACTGCGATCTATGATGCATTCCTGCAGTACCGCGAACCGATCATCAGCAACTCGCTATTCACGCTGTTCAACACGCTGATCGGCTTCACCATCGGCGTTATCGTCGGCATGCTGCTCGGCATCGTCATCGGCTCGTTCCGGCTGGCTTACGCCGGGCTTTATCCGTTGCTGATCGGCATCAACTCGGTGCCCAAGGCCGCCGTCGTGCCGATTCTCGTGCTGTGGATGGGCATTGGCGGACCACCGGCGATCACCACAGCGTTCCTGCTGTCGTTCTTTCCGATCGCGGTCAACGTCGCAACCGGGCTCGCCACCGTCGAACCCGAGCTTGAGGACGTGCTGCGCTCGCTCGGGGCCAGCAAGCTCGACATTCTGCGCAAGGTCGGACTGCCGCGAACGATGCCCTACCTGTTCGCCGCCCTGAAGGTCGCCATCACGCTGGCGTTCGTCGGCGCAGTGATTTCAGAAACCATCGCCTCCAATGACGGCATCGGCTACCTGATGCTGCAGGCGGCCTCGCAGTTCCGCGTGCCGCTGATGTTCGCAGGTCTGTTCGTGATCGCCGCGCTCGGGATCGCGACCTACGCCATCTTCGCCGTTCTCGAACGGCGCTTCACCGGATGGGCCACCCGCCGCGAGCAGACCACTTTCGGCGGCGGGTAGCGCTGCGTCAAAACCCCTTCGGCAAGTCCTTCGCCCACTTCGCGCGCATGCGATCGTCGAGCGCCTTGCTGGAGCGAGCGACCTTCGGGAAGGTCTTCTTGCGACGGAACGGAATGCAGGCGTCGATGATCACCCGCGAATTGCGGCGATCTTCCGCCGTGTCGTAGCACATCGGATCGAGCGCCGAAGACCAGCCGCCGTCGATGATATCGACCTGATCGCGCGGATCGCAGCGGGTGCACATCGCCCAGACCACGTCGTCGAAGTTGGTCGGATCGATGTCGTCGTCGACAACGATGGTCCAGCGGTTGTTGTAGGCGCCGGCGTGACAATGCGCCGCCACCATCGCCGCCTGCTTGGAGTGGCCGCCGTACAGCGTCTTGATCGAAACCACCATCATGAAGCGGCTACCGCCGGCCTGGTGCGTCCAGACGCCCTTCACCTCCGGGATGCCGGCCGCTTCAAGCTGGTTCCAGATCGCGCCCGCGCGATAGGCGCCGAAATAGAACGTGTTGTCGTTTGGCGGCACCGCCGGGATCGCCCCCATCAGTATCGGATCGTTGCGGTACATCAGCGTCTCGATGCGGATGGCCGGCTCCTTGTCGCTACCGCTGGCGTAGTAGCCGGTCCACTCGCCGAGCGGGCCTTCCTGAATCTTGTCGTCAGGGCCGATGAAGCCCTCAAAGGCGATCTCGCAGTTCGCCGGAACAGGCAGGCCGGTCTTCGGCATGTTGATGACCTCGACCGCTTCGCCCAGGATTCCGCCGGCGGCTTCGAGTTCATTCTTGCCGTAGGGAATTTCGATGCCGCCAAGCATCACCATCGACGGGTGCATGCCGGCGACCACCGCCACCGGGCACTTCAGCCCGCGTTCATGGTACTTGCGCATGATGATCAGCCCGTGCTTGCCGGGCGACATCATTACGCTCGCGGTCTTCGGATCGTGCGACTGCACCCGGTAGGTGCCGTAGTTCACCCAACCCGAGTCCGGGTCCTTCATCACGACGAGACAGGCGGTTCCGATGAACGGCCCGCCGTCGAGTTCGTGCCACACCGGCGTCGGAATCTTCTCGATGTTGACGTCCGCGCCCGACAGCACGTTGTCGAGCAACGGGCCGCCGTTCACCGCCTTGGTCGGGTGCGACGGCGCGTTCTTGAAATAGCTGCGCCACCACTGGGTCAACTCGATCTCGGTGGTCTCCGGCGGCAGGCCCAGCGAGATGTTGATGCGCGGCACCGAGGTCAGGATGTTGGCGAGAACGCGGTGCCCCTTGGGATAGCCGGGAATCTCGTCGAACATCACCGCGGGCTGACCCATCTTGCGCATATAAATATCGACGAAACCGCCGATCTCTTCCTTGGTCTCGGCGCCCTTGATGAGCTTGAGTTCGCCCGCCTTCTCGACGTTGGCGATCCAGTCCCGCAAATCCTTGTTGGCCATGGTGACGCTCCTTGAAATTGCTGGCGCCCTTTCAGGCGGCGCGCTGTCTAGTCCCACACCCACGCCGCCATGACAACATCAGGATTTGCGGGCGAGACTAGCGCCATTCACCAGCCCCCACAGCCGGGCCGGCGAAAGCGGCAGATCGCAGACCTCGACGCCGAGCGGCTTGAGCGCCGCAGCCACCGCGTTCGCAATCGTCGCCGCCACCGCCACCATGCCGCCCTCGCCGGCGCCCTTGGCGCCCAACGGGTTGGTCTTGGAGCGGCGCAGTTCCATGGTGATGGCGCGCACATTGGCAAAATCGGTGGCGAGCGGCACCAGATAATCGGCCAGCGAAGCGTTGAGCATCTGCGCGTCGCGGTCGTACATGATCTGATCGAGGAACACGCCGCCCAGCCCCTGCACCAGTGCGCCGATCGCCTGGCCATGCACGATATGCGGATTGATGGCGACACCGACATCTTCAATCGCCACGTAGTCGAGAATATCGACGTGGCCGGTGCGCGGATCGACCGCCACATGGCAGGCATGCGCGCCGTAGCTGTAGGTGCGCGTTGTAGTGGAAAAGCTGCCCTCCACTTCGAGGCCGGCGAACTCGGTCAGGCCGGCGCGCTTGCCACCGGCAGCGACCACGCCGTCGGCGATCTCGATTTCCTCGTTGGGGAAGCCGAGCCGCTCTCGCGCCGCCACGCGGATGGCCGCCAGCAGATTGTTACAGCCATCCATCACCGCGCATCCGCCGACCACCATCGAACGGGAGGCGAAGGTGCCGAAGCCCTCCTTCAGATAGGTGGTCGAGCCATGCAGAATCTTGATCGCCTCGAACGGCAGCTTCAGCGTATCGGCGGCGACCTGGGCGAGCGTGGTCTCCAGCCCCTGTCCCAGCACCGACGAGCCCACATAAACGCTCACCGTGCCGTCCTTCTCGATCACCAGCCGCGAGTTCTCCTTGCCCGAGCCGCCGCTTTCCACGAACGGCACGGCGGCGAGCCCGCGATAACGCCCATCGACCAGCTTGCCGTTCAGCGCCTTGTTCTGGTCCCAGCCGATCTCCGCCACCGCCCGCTCGAAGGTGACGTGATAATCACCGGTGTCGAAATCGGTCTCGGGCTCGTACGGCACGAGTTTTCCCGTAGCGAACGGCAGTTCGGTCTCCTGGATGAGATTCTTTCGCCGGAAATCCATCACGTCGAGGCCGAGATCGGCGGCGACGATATCGAGCAGCCGTTCGCGGAAGAAATTCGCCTCGAACCGCCCCGGCGCGCGCAGCGTGCCGACCGGGGTCTTGCTGGTGACGAAGGCCTCGACCGTCAGTCCAACGTCGCGGATGCGGTACGGCCCCGGCAGGAACTGCGCGGCCTTGGCCGGCACCACGCCGCCGTTGGTGCGGATGTAGGCGCCCATATCCGCGGTGATGTGCCCGCGCATGGCGAGGATGGTGCCGTCGCGCCGGCAGGCGATTTCCAATTCGCAATCGACCTCGCGCGAATGGTTGGTCGCGACCAGATGCTCGCGGCGGTCCTCGATCCATTTCACCGGACGGCCAACCGTCCGCGCCACGAACGGGATCAGAAAATCCTCCGGGTAGAACTCGCCCTTCACGCCGAAGCCGCCGCCGACATCGACCTCGATCATGTCGATATCGGCCTCGGTGATGCCGAGCATCGGCGCCAAGGTCCGGCGGTTGAAGAATAGAACCTTGGTGGCGCCGAACACCGTCAGCCGCTTTTTGTCCTTGTCCCACTCGGCAATCTGGCCGCGCGTCTCCAGCGGCAAACCCGTGAGCCGGTGGCAGCGGAATTTTTCCTTGCGGGTGTATTCCGCCTTGGCAAACACCGCATCGGCGTCGCCGAATTTCGCCTCGTAGCGCACCGCGCGGTTGCTGCCCGCCGCTTCGAACAACAGCGATGCGTCCGCCGCCGCCGCGTGCCGGTCCGGCAGTGCCGGCAGCCGCTCGATATCGACGGCGATCTTATCCAGAGCGTCTTCGGCGATACATTGCGTCTCCGCCACAACCACCGCGATCGGCTCGCCGACGTAGCGGACCTTGTCGCCGGCGACGACCGGCTGCAGATAGCCTTTGAACTCGGGCAGGTTCGCCAGCCGCAGCGGTATGACCGGGACGTTGCCCAAAGCCGCGGAAATGTCCGCCGCGGTGATCACCGCATGAACGCCCGGCATCGCCCGCGCCGCTGTCGCATCGATCCCGCGGATGCGGCCGTGCGCCACGGCGCTGCGCAGCACCACCGCGTGCAGCATGCCCTCGCGCGCCAGATCGTCGACAAAACGGCCCGCGCCCTTGAGAAACCGGGAATCCTCGGCCCGGTGGACGGGCTGCCCGATCAGCATCCGCGCATTCATTGCAACCCCTCGCTTGAACGGTAGTCCGCACCCTGAGAACATACAAGCCAAGCAACCAGGGCAAAGCCAGGAACCAAGCCGCCATGAAAATCGTCGATATGACTCACGTGATGAACGTCCATACGCCCGGCTGGGTCGGCTACGCCGGCAACAAAATGTACTACGCGCAGAACCTGCAGACAGTGCGGATCGTCGCCCAGCGCATCGACACCGCCCTCCACGTCGGCACGCATTTCGACGGCGCGATGCATGCGACCGACAACCGCAAGGGCGACATGGCGCATCTGCCGCTCGACTATCTGTGCAACCGCGGCGTGGTGGTCGACATTTCCAAGCACATGCACGACTGGGCGGTGATCACCCCGCAGATGATCGAGAGCGCCGGCGCCGACATCCGCGAAGGCGACATCCTCATCCTGCACACCGGCTGGCACAAGCACTACGAAGGCCAGTCGCAGCAGGATCTGGTGCGGTACTTCTGCTACCACCCGGGACCGAGCCTGGAAACGCTGCACTGGATGTTCAAGAAGAAGATCAAATGGTGGGGCATGGACACCGGCTCATGCGACCACGCCATGAACACCTCGATCCGCTACATGCGGCCCGACCTCGCCGAGGAGTTCACCAAGAAGCACGGCAAGACCCCGGCCGAGTTCTTCGGTGAGTTCAGCTACACCCACAAAAAATCCGGCCGAAAGGTCACCGCCGACGTGTTCCCGTTCCACAACTGGGCGTTCCAGGAGGGGCTGCTGCACGCCGAGAACCTTGGCGGCGACATCGAACTGATGCTCGGCAAGCGCGCCATCATCGGCGCCTTCCCCTGGCGCTACGAGGGCCTCGAAGGCTGTCCATGCCGCATCGTCGCCTTCCTCGATGCTGGCGAAAATGTTGAAGCCGTCGGCGACGCCGCCAAAGCCATCCTCGGTTATTAGGAGCCTCACATGGACCTGCAACTTCACGGCAAGACCGCGCTCGTCACCGGCGGCAGCGAGGGCATCGGCAAGGGCATCGCGCTGGCGCTGGCGAAAGAAGGCGTCGATGTCGCCATCTGCGCGCGGCGCAAGGACGTGCTGGAGGCGACCGCCTCCGAAATCGCCCGCGCCACCAACCGCAAGATTATCGCCATCCCGGCCGACCTGCGAAAGGACGCCGACGCCAAGGCTTTCATCGAGCGCGCCCACAACGAACTCGGCCGCGTCGATATCATGGTCAACAATGCCGGCTCCGCCGCCGGGGGCGTCATCGAGCACCTGACCGAGGACGACTGGGAGAAGGGCCTGCAGCTCAAATTCATGGGCTATGTGCGGTGCCTGCGCTACGTGCTGCCGATCATGGTCAAGCAGGGCGGCGGCCGCGTGGTGAACCTGATCGGCAACGATGGCGTGAAGCCGTCGTACTGGGAAATCTGCCCGGGCGCTGCCAACGCCGCGGGCCAGAACCTGACGATCTCGCTGGCCGGCCAGTACGGCAAGAACAACATCAGCTTCTGCGCCGTGAACCCCGGCCCGGTCCGCACCGAGCGCTGGGCGGGACTTGTGAAGGCGATGTCGCGCGACATGAACTTGTCCTACGAGGAGGCCGACAAGCTCGCGCCGTCCTCGATCCCGATGGGGCGTATCGCCGAGGTCGAGGAGGTGGCGAACCTGGTCGTCATGCTCGCCTCGCCGCTGATGCACATGGTCAACGGCACCATGATCGAAGTGGATGGCGGCCAGGAGAAGTCGTTGATGGATCGGCTCCGGGATAAGAAGTAGACACCGTTTGTTACGCACCGCTCCAACCACGTCATGGCCGGGCTTGTCCCGGCCATCCACGCCTTACTTAGCCAAGTAGAAAGACGTGGATGCCCAGCCCAAGGCCGGGCATGACGGAGCAAATGTACTGCCAGTCAGGAACCTCCCATGCCCATCGACGTCCACGCCCATTACGTCCCGCCGCAGCTCATCGCCGCCATCAAAAGTCAGGGCGACGCCATCGGCGTGAAGTTCGCGCCGTTCGACGGCGGCAAGGAGGCCCTGCAGTTCGATTATGGTTTCAAGGTCCGGCCGTTCTTCCCGCGCCTCGTCGAGCCCGTGGCGGATAGGCTCAAATGGATGGACGAACAGCGCATCGACCACCAGATCGTCGGAACCTGGCCGGACATTTTCGGCTACGGCCTGCCAGTGCCGCAGTGCATCGCCTGGCACCGCATGCTCAACGACACCTTGGCCGAGTGGACCGCGGACAACGCGAAGAAGTTCTCCTGGATTTCATCGGTGCCGCTGACCGACGCGGACGCGGCCGCGGCCGAACTCGAACGCTCGGCAGGCATGGACGCCATCGGCGTCATCATCTCGGCCAATATCGAGAACGTGAACCTCGGTGAGATCGTGCTCGATCCGTTCTGGCGCAAGGCGGAGGCGATGGGCCTGCCCGTACTCATTCACCCGGTCTATTCGGTCCCGACCAAACGCGTCGATAAGTTCGCGCTGGCCCAGATCGCGCTTTACACCTACGACACCACGCTTGGAGCTGGCTCCCTGCTGATGTCCGGCGTGATGGACCGTTTCCCCGGCCTCAAGCTGCTCTGGTCGCATGGCGGCGGCACCTTCCCCTATCTCGCCGGCCGCTTCGACGTGATGCACAAGCGCATGGACAAAGCTCAGCAGAAGAACGTCGCGGCCAAGACGCCGTCCGCATACGCCACGCAGATGCATTACGACAGCATCGTGCATGCGCCCAAGGCGCTGCGTTTCCTCATCGACATCGCGGGCATCGGCAACATCCACCTCGGCACCGACTATTCATTTCCGCCCGCCGACATGGAGCCGCTCGACCTGCTCAAAGCCGCCGGACTTTCCACGGCCGACAGCGAGGCAATTTCCGACGGCAACCCGCGGCGGCTGTTCACGTGGCTGAAATGACCGCCACCGGTATCCGCCTTGTCATCTTCGACATGGACGGCACGCTGGCCGACAGTTTCCCGTGGTTCGTCCGGGTCATGGGTTCCGTCGCGGAGCGATTCGACGTCCGCCGCATCGAGCCGGACGACGTGGAAGAACTGCGCCGCCTCGATTCCCGCGGTCTCCTGCAATGGCTCGGCGTGCCGCGATGGAAGCTGCCGCTGATCGCCCGTCACATGCGCGCGCTGAAGGCGCAGCATATCGGTGACATCCGGCTGTTTCCCGGCGTCGGCCGGATGCTGCGGGATTTGACCGGCCGCGGCATCGCCATAGCCATCGTCAGTTCCGACAGCGAGGCCAACGTACGCCAGACGCTTGGCCCGGAGAACGCGCAGCTGGTCGGCTTCTACGCTTGCGGAGCATCGTTGTTCGGCAAACACGCCAAGTTCAAAAAGGTGCTGCGAAAGTTCGCGATCGGCGCCGCCGAAGCAATCACCATCGGCGACGAGGTACGGGACGCGGAGGCCGCCGCGCGGGCCGGCATTGCCTTCGCCGCCGTTACCTGGGGTTACGCGCACATCGATGCATTGCGCGCGGCCAATCCGGCGCTGATTTTGTCGAGTATGGACGAGATCGCGCGCATCTGAATATCTGCTTTAAAAAGCGGCGGTTCGCGCAATACATTATTACAGCACAGCACGCCACGATTGCGCGCCCCGTGCTATGCGCCGCAAAATGTGGCGTCGCAAATCCTGCATAATCAGCTGCGATGTTGCGCCGCGCCATGTGGCTCAGGCTGGCGCCGAAGCAATCGCTGCGCTACCATTCTTTTCGATCGCGGGGCGCGACTTGGCCAATCAGGGGATCAACAATCCGGCGGCCGGCCGGCTTCAGTCTGATGTGCGTTCGCCCATGTGGCGGACCGGTGGGGAAGAGGTTTGGAGAAGAAATGTCAGTTAAAAGAAGCGTCAATCGCGGCTTCGACTCGACCTCAAAAGACCTTTCTCGACGTGACATCCTGATCCTTGGCGCCGGCGCGGTTGCTGTCAGCAGCACCGCCTTCTCGGCCATGGCCCAGCCTGCCGGCGAGACCACCGTTCATGGCCTGTCCGCGTTTGGCGACCTTAGCTATCCGGCCGGTTTCCAGAACCTGAAATACGTCAATCCGAATGCCCCCAAAGGCGGCACCTTCAGCCAGCTCGCCGGTGGCGGCACCGCGACCTTCAACTCGTTCAACGGCTTCATCCTGAAGGGCGACGCCGCGGTCGATATGGAGCAGGTGTTCGCCTCGCTGATGTGGCGCGCCTCCGACGAGCCCGACGCCGTCTATGCCTACGCCGCCGAGAAGGTCACGGTGTCCGCCGATGGCCGGGTCTACAAGTTCCAGCTGCGCAACGGCATCACCTTCCACGACGGCAGCCCGATCACCGCCGACGACGTCGCGTTCTCGCTGACCACACTGAAGACCAAGGGCCATCCCGCGATCGGCAATCTGCTCCGCGACATGGAGAGCGCCGAGACCGAGGGCGACCGCGTCGTGGTGGTGAAGTTCGCCGCCAATCGCTCGCGCAGCGCGCCGCTGACCGCCGCCAATCTGCCGATCCTGTCGAAGGCGTACTACTCCAAGCTCGCCTTCGATGAGACCTCGATGGAACCGCCGCTCGGCTCCGGCCCCTACAAGGTCGGCAAGTTCGAGCAGGGCCGCTTTGTCGAATTCGAACGGATCAAGGACTGGTGGGGCGCCAACCTGCCGATCACGCGCGGACAGTTCAATTTCGACGTGCTGCACTACGACTATTACCGCGACCGCGACACGGCGTTCGAAGGCTTCACCTCCAAGAGCTACACCTTCCGCGAGGAGTTCACCTCGCGCGTCTGGGCGTCGCGCTACGACTTCCCCGCGGTCAAGGACGGCCGCGTCAAGCGCGAGAGCATCGCCGACGACCGCCCCTCGGGCCTGCAAGCCTGGATGATGAACACACGGCGCGAGAAGTTCCAGGACGTGCGGCTGCGCGAGGCGTTCGCATTGGCGTTTGATTTCGAATGGGCGAACAAGAATCTGATGTTCGACTCCTATGCGCGCACGCAGTCGTGCTTCCAGAACACCGAGATGATGGCGAAGGGCAAGCCATCCCCGGCGGAGCTGGCGCTGCTCGAGCCGCACAAGGCCAAATTGCCCGCCGAGGTTTTCGGCGAAGCCTGGAGTGCGCCGGTCAGCGACGGCTCCGGCCAGGACCGCCGCCAGTTGCGCAAGTCGGCCGAGCTGCTCAACGCCGCCGGCTGGACCGTCAAGGAAGGCAAGCGCGTCAACGCCAAGGGCGAGCCGCTGGTTGTGGAATTCCTGGCGTTCGAGCGGGTCTCCGAGCCGCACCATGCGCTCTACATCAAAAACCTGGGCGCACTTGGCATCGAGGCGACGATGCGCGTGGTGGATCCGGTGCAGTACCGCTCCCGCATGCAGGACTTCGACTTCGACATCTCGATGAACCGCATATCGCTGCCGCCCTCGCCGGGCGACGCGCTGCGGGCCTACTTCTCCAGCCGCGCCGCCGCGGGCAAGGGCTCCCCCAACTTCTCCGGCATCGCCAATCCGATCGTCGACGCGCTGATCGACAATGCCGTCCAGGCCAATGACCGCCAGTCTCTGCACACCGCCTGCCGGGCGCTCGACCGCGTCCTGCGCGCCGAGCACTATTGGATCGCCGGCTGGTACAAGCCGGCGCATTGGGTCGCGTACTGGGACATCTTCGGTCAACCGCCCGCCAAACCGCATTACGCGCGTGGCGTGCCGGAGACCTGGTGGCTCGATCCCGAGAAGGCAGCCAAGCTCGGCGGCTAGCTGGGACGTAGACTTCGAAGCTCCGGTTCGGGAATCACGGCCCGGGAGCCTGTTTCTGTACGCCATGCCAAGGAGACGCTTGGTCGCTATCCCCCAGAAGCGGACACGTTATCCTCACTTTGAGTTCTTCCGGTTTTGACCCATCTGCGACATGGGCCAGCATCTCATGTTGCAGTGCTCCCGGCCCCTATCAAAGCCATCGTTTGAGCCGGTACGATGCTGCTTCTTGAGCCAAGGGGCGGGCATGAGGCGGCGAGATTTTCTCGGTGTTCTGAGCGGTACGGCTGCGTGGCCGTTGGCGGCGCGGGGGCAGCAGCCCGACAAGATCGCGCGCATCGGCGTTCTGGGACCTGGTCCCGAAAATCCAGTCTCGGCGCCGGGATATCAAGTCTTCGTCTCCGAGCTGCGGAAACTTGGATTCTCCGACGGCCAGAATCTCGCTATCGAACATCGCCGTACTGACGAGGGAACCGCCAGTGCCTTCACCGCCGCCAACGAACTAGTTGCCGCGCAGGTAGATGTGCTCGTCGCGAACGGCCCGGAAATCGCGCTGCAGGCCGCCACTGCTGCGAGACCTCAGGTGCCCATCGTCATGATGGCCAACAATTTTGATCCATTCGCGCGTGGCTACGTCCAAAGCCTGGCGAAACCGGGAGGTAACATCACCGGTATCTTTTATCGTCAACCGGAATTGGCCGCGAAGCAGCTCGAGCTTCTAGTGGAGGCGTTTCCAGAGAGGAATCGCCTCGCCGCCCTGTGGGACATCCACTCGACTGATCAGGCCGCTGCGGCAGAGCGTGCGGCGAAATCAATGGGGTTGTCGCTTCGATTGCTCAAGCTTGAAACTCCACCCTACAATTTTGGGTCTTCAGGAAAACGAGTGGGTGTTTTCAGCAACTTCAGAGCGCTGGGAGCATGCATGTGAGCACCTTGAGCCGCAGATATTCCTGGTCGCGTAGACCGTAGGCGCGCCGCTGGATGACGCGGATCTTGTTGTT
>JAPLPD010000059.1 GCA_026400395.1 Alphaproteobacteria bacterium
CGTCACCCCGTGCTGAACTGGAACTGTATGAGCGTGCCCGAAGCGGGCACCGGTGGCCGGGCCATGCCTTGGCCGCGTGGCAAAGTGCTCGGCGGCTCCGGCTCGATTAACGGCATGCTCTATCTGCGCGGCCACCCCGCCGACTATAACGGCTGGGCGCAACTCGGTTGCACCGGCTGGGGCTACGATGACGTGCTGCCCTTCTTCAAGAGATCCGAGCGTCGCCTCGGCGGCGAGGACGCCTTTCGCGGCCGTGATGGCGAGATGGCCGTCGAGGATTATCGGACGATCCTGCCCTTAACCCATCGCTTCGTGAAAGCCGCTCAACAGGCTGGTATTCCGTTCACGACCGATCACAACGGATCGCAGCCGGAGGGCGTTGGCTATTCGCAAATGAGCCGCAACGCGCGCTTCCGCCATTCGACGGCACAAGCGATCCTCGGTCCGGCGCAGCGCCGGGCGAATCTGCACATCGAAACCGGCGTCCATGCGCGCCGTATCCTGTTCGATGGACGGCGGGCCATCGGTGTGGAATATGCGTAAGGCGGGAGCATCAAGAGCACACGAGCGCAGCGAGAGGTCATCGTTTGCGCCGGTTCGGTGAATTCGCCACCGCTCTTGCAGCTCTCGGGTATCGGTCCGGGGCAGCATCTTCGGTCGATTGGATCGAGGTGGTACACGACCTTCCGGGCGTCGGCTCAAACCTGATCGATCATATCGCTGCCCTGCTTGCTTACCGCGTCCGTGGGGAAATATCCATCAACCAGCTCAGGCGCGGTCCTCGGTTACTGCGAGAGATCATGCGCTGGTGTCTCTCGGGCGACGGCGCGCTAACCTTCGACGTCACTTCGACGAGCGTGTTCGCACGGATGCGCGAGGGCCGTACCAGTCCCGATGTGCAAGTCCTGTTCACACCGGCGAGCTATGACCGTAGCCGGTTCGGACAACTCGAGCGTGAGCCCGGCATGACCGCGGCCGTCTGCGCGATCAATCCGGAAAGCCGCGGTACCATCATGGCAGTCTCGCTCGACCCGATGCAGCCGCCTGAAATCCGCCCGAACTATTTCTCCGCACCGGCGGATATGGAGGTGACGCTGGCAGGCATTCGCCTCGCACGGCGGATCTTCGCGCAGCCGGCGATAACCGATGCAGTCATCGCAGAAACTGTACCGGGACTCGCGATACAGGACGACGACGCGCTCATCAATTTTGCGCGGATGAACAGTTCAAGCGTGTTCCATCCTGTTGGCACCTGCAAAATGGGCATCGATCCGCTCGCCGTCGTCGATCCGCGTCTGCGCGTACACGGCGTGGACGGTTTACGTGTTGTGGATGCGTCAATCATGCCGCGAATCACCACAGGCAACACCAATGCACCGACCGTCATGATCGGCGAGAAGGGCGCCGCCATGATCCGCGAGGACGCGAGGACTTAGGGCTTATGTCTTGAACTTGGGGTCGAGCCAGTCGCGCAACGCGTCACCGAGCAGATTGAACGCGAACACCGCGAGGCTGATCGCGACCCCCGGAAAGATGATGATCCACGGCGCTTCCTGGAAGAAGTCGGAGGCGCTGCCCGACAGCATCAGGCCCCAGGCCGGCGTCGGCTCGGCGACGCCGAGGCCGAGAAACGACAGCACCGCCTCAAGCAGGATCGCCTGAGCGATATAAGCGGTCAGCATGATCAGATACGGCGCCGAGAGATTGGGGATCATGTGACGCAGCACGATGCGGGTGTTGGAATAGCCCGCGATCCGCGCCGCATCGATATAGGACAGATGGCGGATAACGAGGGCGGACGAACGGATCACCCGCGCCACTTGCGGTACGATCGGGA
Source organism: Alphaproteobacteria bacterium (assembly GCA_026400395.1). Classification (GTDB taxonomy): domain Bacteria; phylum Pseudomonadota; class Alphaproteobacteria; order Rhizobiales; family Xanthobacteraceae; genus Z2-YC6860. Next base: position 1,838 of record JAPLPD010000059.1, read on the forward strand.
TCATGATCGCGAGAATGAGGTTGATGTCGATCCCGAACACCAGCCAGCGGCCGAGCACGGCAACAACAACGAGCGCGAGCACGATCAGCGGGAAGGATAACAACAGGTCGATGCAGCGCTGGATCACGTCATCGACCTTGCCGCCGAAATAGGCCGAGGCCGCACCAACAACCGCGCCGGCCGTGCAACCGAGAAAGGCGGAAGACAGGCCTATGATCAGCGCGGTGCGCGCACCGAAGATAATACGCGAAAGGATATCGCGACCGAAACTATCGGTTCCCGCCCAATGCTCGGCACTCGGCGGCAAGAGAATCGCCGCAAGATCATTCTCCAGCGGATCATACGGCGCGATCCACTCGGCGAAGATGCCGGCGAACAATATCACCAGCAGGACCAGCAGCGCGACCGCACCCGCCGGTTGCTTCAGGCAGAAATCCACAAGCGGATTGCGGAGCCAGGATACGTGGCGTTTCGCTTTCGGAAGGGCCATGTCAGCCATGGTCACCCTCACTGATACCGCACGCGCGGATCAAGCACGGCATAAACCAGATCGATGACCAGATTGGTCAAGATATAGAAGGCGGCGAACAGCATCACCATGCCCTGGATCAGGGTGAAGTCATGTCTGGCCACACTCTGCACAAACAGCTTGCCGAGGCCGTTCAGACCGAACACCTGCTCCGTCACCACAAGACCACCGAGCAGGAAAGCAAATTCAAGACCGATGACTGTTACCGCTGGAAGCAGAGCGTTGCGTAGCGCGTGCCGCCTCACGATGACATTTTCCAGAACACCCTTGGCGCGGGCGGTACGGATATAGTCCTCGCCGAGCACTTCGAGCAGCGAGGATCGCACGATGCGGGTCAGCACAGCCGAAAAGCGATAACCCACGGCGACTGCGGGCCAGATGAGTTGCCACAGATTTGCGAACGGATCCTTGTAGATCGGCGTGAACGACAATGGCGGCAACGTACCAATCGTCATCAGAAGACCCATGATGATCAGCATCCCGAGCCAGAAGCTTGGGACCGCGAGACCCGCCACCGCGAACAGCCGCACCAGCGTGTCGATCCAGGTCCCCCGATAAAGCGCCGCCACTGTCCCGAGTGGAATTGCGAGAATGCAGCCGATCAGGGTCGCCATAATCGCAACCTGAAACGTGATCTCGAACCGGGCCGCGACTTCCTCAATCACAGGTCGGCCGGTCCACATCGAATTGCCGAGGTCGAGATGCGCAAGCCCGTAAATCCAGTCGACAAATTGCTCCGATCGCGGCCTGTCGAGGCCGAGCCGGGTACGCTCCCGCTCGATTACATCGACCGTGACCTGCGCACCGTCGCCGCGCAGCCTGGCCTCGACGATATCGCCCGGCAGAACGCGCAGCAGAAAGAAGGTGATCACAGCGACGCCGATCAGCGTCGGGATCGCAAGCAGGAGACGGTTCGACACATAGCGGGTCATACGCGCTCGACCTCCTCTTCACACCTTGATGCAAGCTACCATATGGCCCGGCTTGGCCTCGCGCAGTGTCGGCACGTCCACACGGCATTCCGCGCTCGCCATCGGACAGCGCGTGTGGAATACGCAGCCGGACGGCGGCGACAACGGGCTCGGCAATTCACCTTTGATCAGCTGCGGTGCCCGCGACTTCTCCAGTCCAGGATCGGGAATCGGCGCAGCC
>JAPLPD010000144.1 GCA_026400395.1 Alphaproteobacteria bacterium
GGCGGCTTCACCCCGCGCGCCTTCAAGGAAAACATCACCATCACCCGCAAGGTGCAGGGCCTGCCCACCCGATCCAAGCTGCCGCTGCGGTATCCGCTGCGACCCGGTGACACCATCGAAGTCTCCGAACGCTGGTTCTGATTTGCCGCTGTATGGCCTAAGATGCCCCATCGACCTAAGGGGAGGGGCCCATGCGCGCTGCTCGCTTCGTCGTTGCTCTGCTCGGTCTTGTCTGTCTTTCGCTGCCGGCTTTGGCGGCTGACAAATTTCCAACCCGCCCGATCAAATTCGTCGTCGGCTTCCTGGCCGGCGGTCCGAACGACATTGTCGCTCGCGTCTTTTGCGACTGGTTGCAGCCGCATCTCGGCCAGCCCTGCGTTGTGGAAAACAAGGCCGGCCAGGGCGGCATGATCGCCGCGAAGTCGGTGATCGAGTCGCCGCCCGACGGCTACACCATCATGTTCGTCGCGCCGAACAACGCCATCGGCCAGACGCTTTACAAAAGTCTGCCGTTCAACTTCGTGCGCGAAACCACGCCGATCGCGGCCACCATGCAACTCGCTAACATCATGGTGGTGCCGCCCGATCTGCCGGTGAAGTCGGTCGCGGAGTTCATCGCCTATACCCGGGCCAATCCGGGCAAGCTGACCTTCGCCTCGTCCGGCAACGGGACTTCGGTTCATATGTCGGGCGAGCTGTTCAAGATGATGACTCAGCTCGACATCCTGCATGTGCCGTATCGCGGCTCGTCGGGCATCTATCCCGACCTGATGACCGGCAAGGTCCACGCGCTGTTCGACAACCTGCCGGGCTCCATCGAATTCGTGAAGGCCGGCAAGCTGCGCGCGCTCGGCGTGACCACGGCGAAGCGCAACGCCGCGCTGCCCGATCTGCCGGCCATCGGCGAGACGGTGCAGGGCTACGAGGCGAGCGTGTTCTACGGTGTCTCCGGGCCGAAGGGGATTCCCGCCGACGTGGTGGAAATCCTCAACAAGGCGTTCAACGCCGCTCTGGCCGATCCGAAGATGCAGCAGCGCATCAAGGAGCTGGGCGGCGAACCGACGCCGATGACGCCGGCGCAGTTCGGCAAGCTTCTCGAGGACGGCTCGGTCCGCTTTGAAAAAGAAATCGGCCGCGCGGTGTTGGCCGCGCGGCCGAAGCATTTTGTGAAATGTGGGTGCCGCCTACTTCTTCATATGCTTGGTGAAGAAGTCGGTGGTGCGCGTCCATGCGATGTCACGGCTCTCCTGATTGAAGCTGCCGCGCTCGTCGCAGTGGAAGCCGTGGCCGCCCGCCGGATAGACGAAGATTTCGCAGTCGCCGGAACGCTTCTGCTTGATGGTCTCGACCGCGGTCATCGGGATGCTGGCATCCTTCTCGCCGAAGTGGAGTTGAGTCGGGCATTTCGGCTTCTCGTCGGCGAAGTTGGCGACGCCGCCGCCGTAGTAGCCGACCGCCGCACTCAGCCCGGACAGCCGGCAGGCGGAAAGGAACGCGATGGTGCCGCCCATGCAGAATCCGATGATGCCGACCGGGCCGACTGCCTTGAGTTCTTTGATTGCCGCGTCGGTGTCGCGCAGCATCGCATCCCAATCAGGCTTGGCGACGAAGGTGCGCGCCTTCTCGATTTCCGGCGGGGTGTAGCCCGACTGGAAATCCTTTTGCGTGCGGTCGAACAATGCCGGCGCCACGGCGGCGTAGCCGAGCGCGGCGAAGTCGTCGCAGACCTTGCGGATGTGCTGGTTGACGCCGAAAATCTCCTGGATCACCACGATGCCGCCCTTCGGCGTGCCGGCCGGATCGGCGCGATAGGCGCCGAGCGTGAAAGAGTCAGACGCCGAAAGCGTGAAATGCTTACCCAAATGAGCCTCCTTACATGGACATCAGCACCGGCCGTGCCGGGTTTCGGCGGCCGGTCTGGCCACTCTTTATCACGGCTTTGCTCGATTTGAACGGCCCTGGAAGCCTTGGCGGCGGCGATAGACCCGCGCCCGGGGACTGCCTCAAGCGGCCGGCTTGAGCCCGAATGCCTCGGCCAGCAGCGCGTATGAATGTTTGCGCGCCTCGTGGTCGTAAATCATGGTGGTGACCATCAGCTCGTCGGCCTTGGTCGCTTCGATCAGCGGCTCAAGATGCGCCATCACCTTGGCCTTGCCGCCGACCACAAGTCTTGCGCGATTCTGCCCGATCAGCGCGCGGTCGGTCGGCGAATAGCTGTGCGCCGCGGCTTCCGCCGGGCTCGGGATAGGCTGGTAGCGGCCCTGGCGCCGCAGCGCGAAGTTCAGATCGACCGAGGTTGCGAGCCGCTCGGCGTCGGCGTCGGTGTCGGCGACCACCGCGTGAACGGCGAGGATCGCCAGCGGTTTGTCGCGCGTCGCCGACGGCTTGAACTGCTCGCGATAGGTCATCATCGGCCCCACCGGATCGAAGTCCGAGAAGTGATGGGCGAACGAGAAGCCGGCGCCCACATGCGCGGCGAGCTGTGCGCTGTAGCCCGATGAGCCGAGCAGAAACAGCGGCGGCAACGGAACGTCCGCCGGCATGGCGTTGACCTTGCGGAACGGATGGCTCTCCGGAAACAGCCGGCTTTCGAACGCGAGCAATTCCTGGAAGCGGTCGAGGAAATCGTCGCCGGCTGGATCCTCCTGGCGCCGCCGCAGCGCGTAGGACGTCGCCGGGTCGGTGCCGGGCGCGCGGCCGAGGCCGAGATCGATGCGGCCGGGGAACAGGGCCTCGAGCACCTTGAATCGCTCCGCGACCTGGAGCGGCGCGTGGTTCGGCAGCATGACTCCGCCGGAGCCGACGTGGATGCGCTCGGTCGCCGCCGCGATCTGCCCGATCATGATGTCGGGGGCGGAGCTTGCGATGTTGGGCATGTTGTGGTGCTCGGCCACCCACAGGCGGGTGAAGCCGAGCCGGTCGGCCATACGGCCAAGGTCGATGCTGTTGCGCAACGCCTGCGGACCGGAACTGCCGGTGGTGACGGGCGAGAGATCGAGAACGGAGAGCGGAACCATGATCGGGGATATGTGGTAATGCTGCGGGCGTAATGCGAACAGCCTTATAGCCCGCGAGAGGGAGCGTCCGCGACCGTTGGTTTGCGTTGAAGGCCGCGCCGCCTAAGCAGCATCGATACGATTAGGGGCTGCCGAACGGATTTGTGATGGAGCTGCTGGCCGCCGGTGCGCGCTGGGCGGTGCGGACGCGCTTCTTGCGAACCGCCTTCGCCTTCGCGGCGACCGCAGGCTTTGCCGCCTGGGGCTTGGCGGCCTGAGGCTTGGCTGCCGGCGTTGGTACAGGCCAGGTGGCGGCCTCCGTCGTGTTGCTGGCTCCGGTGTCTGGGGCGATCGCCGTATCTTGGTCTGGTTGATCGATCGCGGCGGTGCTTTCCGGCGCGGCAGTCAGCGGCTCGGACAGTTCAGCCTCGGGCGCCGATTGAGGTGCGATGGCCGCCAATGGCCCAACAGACGGTCCCTCGACCGTGCGGACCGCCGCGGGCTGCGGCTCGATCGCGGCGTCCGGCTGGAAGGCCGCCACGGTGGTTTCAGGCTCAGCCGTCGCGAGAGATTCCGCGGTGATGTTTTCGGAGGGCACGATGGACAGCGGCGGTGACGGGCGATCGAAGACCGATGGCGTCGCGCGCACCAGAGCGGGCGTCACGGTACTGACGGCGAACCGCAGGTCGTACATCATCGGCACCGACGACGCGCCACGGCGTGCCTCGCGGTCGTTGACCGACGAAACGGTGACCGGGGCGGCGTGCGCCGCCATCACCGGCAAAGCATCGTGAAAATCGTTGAGCGAGAGGGTCATCCGCAGACCGGCAAACACCGCCAGGAACCCGCAGAAAAATGTAGCCGCAATCAGGCGGAAGCTTGGAAGCATGTTCGCTCACCTTGTTCTTACGCCTTGCAACTGGGGCTGTGCATATCTGAGTCGAGCCTGGGGAAAAGAGAAAATCGACTGGTGTACGCTCCGGTTGCGCAGGCGCCCCGACGCAGACCGGGCGAGTCTCCAGGCGGCTCAGACTGGACGGAACGCCAAGTGTTTCCGATATTTCTTGGCTCAGGGCCTTGAGGCCGCTGTCCGGACGCCGATACTGGGGCGGCTGGGGAATAAAGGAGCGCGTAATGCCATCGGCGAGCGAATGGAAGGTTCCGGCTTCCGTGCAGCCCAAGCCTGAGGACTACGGCTACGATCTCGACGCCGCGCTCAGCGCCGTGGTTGGCATCCGCGCCATTATTCCGGGCGACGCCTTTACCGCCGAGACCCTCGGCACCGAACGCGCCGGAAACGGCGTGCTGATCCGCGCCGATGGCCTTGTGCTCACCATCGGCTATCTGGTGACCGAGGCCGAAACCATCTGGCTCACTCTGATTGATGGCCGCGCCGTGCCCGGCACCGTGCTGGGCTATGACCAGAGCACCGGCTTCGGCCTGATACAGGCGCTGGCGCGGCTCGATCTACCGGCGCTGCCGATCGGTCAGTCGAGCGCTGTTTCGGTCGGCGAACGGGTGGTGGTCGGCGGGGCTGGCGGCCGGCAGAAGTCGGTCGCCGCGCGCATCGTCGCCAAGCAGGAGTTTGCCGGCTACTGGGAGTACGTGGTCGATGAGGCGATCTTCACCGCGCCGTCGCACCCGAACTGGGGCGGCACCGCGCTGATCGGGCCGCGCGGAGAACTGATCGGCATCGGTTCGCTGCAATTGCAGGAGGGCCGCGAACAGGGCCCGCCGGGCGACATCAACATGATCGTGCCGATCGATTTGCTTAATCCGGTGCTCGACGACCTCCTGACGCTCGGACGCCCCAACACTCCGCCGCGGCCGTGGCTCGGTCTCTATGCGACGGCGATCGAGAATCGCGTGGTGGTGGTGGGGCTCGCCAAGGACGGACCGGCGCAAAAGGCGGACCTCCGCACCGGCGACGTGTTGCTGTCGATCGCCGGCTCGGAGATCCGCGATCTCACCGGGCTCTACCGAAAGGTTTGGTCGCTCGGCGCCGCGGGCGTTGATATTCCGTTTTCGGTGTACCGCGACGGCAAGACCATCGAGACGCGGCTGAAATCAGGCGACCGCAACCGCTTCCTCAAGGCGCCGAAGCTGCATTGATGGCCAAACGAACAACCCGAAAGAAGCCGAACGCGCCGCGTCCGGACAAGATGGTCGGCCCGGTCAAATACAAAAGGCCGACCGGCGACGCTGAGCCGAGCATGCTGGAAATCGCTTCTATGCGAAAAAAGAAGAAGGTCGTAAAGAAGAAGGCCCTGAAGCGGCGGCGATAAGCGGGGAACAATGTTCCGGGCGCAACCATGGTTTGCCGGGCGCGTTGGCGTGCATGAACAACCGCGCCAAACAGAGATCCGCTGACGTCCCCGATCCCGCGAAACTTGTCGGGCCAATCGTCGAACGGCCGCCCCGAGGCGACGCTCAGGAACCCCGCATGCTGGATGTCGCGGCGTTGCGAGCCACACCGGCGTTGCTTCAGCCGGCGGAGCGAAAGACGCACCGCGGCAAGCCGCAGGGGTAGCGCCTTCACGTCACCGACATTGATGTATCGGGCCTAAAAATATCATCGAGTCCGCAGCGCAGAATGCCCGCGTCAGCCATGACGGCGGAGCAGGTGGGTGGTAAGACCGCTGGCCACCTGCCGGGACTCATGAAGTGATAACGCCCCAAGCGACTGCGCCGCATCCGGCCAACGGAATCGATTCCAGTTACGCATGGATGCGGCTTGCCGTGGCGCTTTTGCTCGGCACGGTGGGCAGCGTCGGAATGTGGTCGTTCGTGGTGGCGCTGCCTGCGGTGCAGGCGGATTTTGGCGTCGCGCGCGGCGAAGCATCGCTGCCGTTCACGCTGACAATGTTCGGGTTCGGCGTCGGCGGTGTCGTCATGGGCCGGCTCGCCGACCGGTTTGGAATCATCCTGCCGGTGATGGGGAGCGCGCTGATACTCGGCGCAGGCTACGGTCTCTCGGCGATGGCCGGCGGTATCGGCACCTTTGCCGTTGCGCAGTGCCTCCTCGGCTTCGGCAGCGCGGCAACGTTCGGCCCGCTGATGACGGATATCTCGCATTGGTTCGTCCGCCGCCGCGGCATCGCGGTGGCCATCGCATCGTGTGGCAATTATTTCGCGGGCGTGGTGTGGCCGCCGTTCATTCAGCATTTCATCGCCAGCGACGGCTGGCGCACCACTCAGATCGGCATCGGCGTGATCTGCGTCCTGGCGATCCTTCCTCTTTCGCTGCTGCTACGCCGCCGCGCGCCGTCGCAGCACTCGGCCGCCTCCAGCACCAACGCCGCCGGCAAGCTGGAAACCCTCGGCATCTCCGCGAACGCGCTGATGGCGCTGTTGTTCATCGCCGGCATTGCGTGCTGCGTCGCCATGGCGATGCCGCAGGTTCACATCGTCGCCTATTGCGGCGATCTTGGTTACGGACCGGCGCGCGGCGCCGAGATGCTGTCGATCATGCTGGCCTTTGGCCTAATCAGCCGCGTGATGTCCGGGTTTATCGCCGACCGCATCGGCGGCGTATCGACGCTGCTGATCAGCTCCGTGCTGCAGGGCCTCGCATTGTTTCTCTACATGTTCTTCGATGGCCTGGCTTCTCTGTACGTCATCTCGGCACTGTTCGGCCTGTTCCAGGGCGGTCTCGTGCCGATGTACGCTATCATCGTGCGTGAGTATTTCGCGCCGCAGGAGGCCGGCACGCGGCTCGGCGTGATCCTGATGGCGACGCTTGGCGGGATGGCGCTCGGCGGCTGGATGTCGGGGGCGATTTTCGACCTGACCGGCTCCTATCAGGCGGCGTTCTTCAACGGGGTTGTTTGGAATCTGGTTAATATTTCGATAGTGACGTGGCTTCTGTTTCGGCCGAAACGGCGCCGCCCGCTGGCATTCGCCTGATTGCGTATCGCGGTCACATAAAATTTGACGCATCGGTTTAGCGGAAACACAGCGCCTGGCGGGTATGGTCCGGATACCAGCGAGGCGGGGGTTCGGATAGCCGATGGTTTCCCAGCAGCTTGATCATGCCATGGAAGGGCTTGTGGTCCTGATCGCGGACAGCAATCCCTATCTGCGTCGGCTGACGCGCACGATGCTGATGAATCTCGGCGTCAAATCGATCTATGAATCGACCGATGGCGTCGGCGCGTTGGATGCGATCCGCAACGTCAACCCGGATGTGATGATCATCGATTGGGATATGCCGGGGCTGGATGGCCGCGAGGTCATGCGCATCGTCCGGACGCCCGGCGAGTTCCCCAAGGCCAACCTGCCGATCATCATGCTGACCGATCTCGGTCTGCAATCGCGGGTGACCGCGGCAATCCGGCTCGGCGTTCACGAATTCCTGGTCAAGCCGATCTCGCCGAAGACATTGCAGCAGCGGCTGCTCGGCATCGTGCTCAATCCGAGGCCGATGATCCGGGCCGGCAAGTTCTACATTCCGATGCCGCGCCGCCGCGTCGATCTCAACGAGTTCATCTACGCGGCGTAACGCATCAATTCGACATCGCCGGGTCGGCCGCGAGGCCGAGCGTGGTCCTCGCCCATTGCAGGACGGGCCGGCTGTTGAGGAAGTCGATCACCCGGGGTTCGAACTCGGCGCGCGTCGGCCGGTCGATCATGGCGGTGGCGACCAGAGCGTCGCATTCATTGCTGAATGCCACCGACAGCATCGACGCAGGGCCTTCCGCTGAGCCGTAAGCGCGGCTGCGCCCCTTCATCCAGCCGATCGTGACCGGCTGGCCGCCCGCCTTTGCATCGACCTTGCCGCCCATCAATCCGAAGTCACTAAGGCGCTCGAGTTCGGTGTCGTCATCGACGCCGGTCGCGCAGTTGCAGAAGCCGATCTTCGCGCGGACATAAACGCTGACATCGGCGCCGCAGGCGGCCGCGCCGCAGTGGAAGGCATGGCCCTTGCCCCACTCGTCCATGGGAAACGGCCACGCGGTCTCGGCCCAGGCCGTCTCGGCCCATGCGGTCCCGGTCGATGCCGGATGCGGCGGCGTCGCCACCGCGGCGACGCGGTTGGCAAGCCAGTGGCCGCCGGTCAGCACGGCGGCAATGACCCCCACGCCGAGCGTGAGGGTGATCGTCGCGCGGCGCGAGGGGAGCATCTACGGCTGTCCGGCGGCCTTGCGTGCGGCCCCGGTCAGTTCGAGAACGTGCATCCCGGTGTTTGCGCGATCGACCACATAGACAAAGCCGCGCTCGTCGGTCTCCACATTGTTGCTCTGGATCGCGATCTTGCAACGGTCCTGGCCGTCCACCTTGACGCAGCGCTTGTCGGTGGCTTCGGTGATCGACGGAATGAAATAGCCGATCTCCTTCGGCTGATACGGATCGCGGATATCGACCGCGCGGACACCGCCGTTGAACCAGGTGAAGAACGCAACCTTCTTGAAGAACACCGGCGCGGTGCTTTCGTTCGACGAGTGCGAACCGAAGCGCCCGCCGCGGCTGCAGAAATTACCGCTCGCCTCCGGGACGTTGAAGTTCGACACCACCATGGGCCGCGACTCGACGGTGATGTCCATGAAGTAAACCATCTGCCGCGGTTCGAGGCATTCGTTCAGGATCTGCTCGTTCACGATCATGATGAAGTCGCGAACCTTGCCGTCCTTATCCTTGGCGAATTCGGCGACCGGCATGCCCAGCAGCGGCACCGTGGTGTGCGCTCCGGTGATCGGCAGCAGGTCGATCTGCCGGACGATAGGTAGGCGTAGATTTTCCGGAGTCGGCTCTTTCGGGCCGGTCAGCAGCTTTTCACGGTCGACGATCTGAATGACGCCGCCCTTGTTGGTGCCGTAGCCGAAGTATATGCGATTGCCCTGCTTGCCGGTCGAGATCATGCCGTGCAGGTCGGTGGGGACGTTGCCGCTGGTGCCCGGCTCCTGGCCGACCAAGCCGAAGTCGCGGATTTTCACCGGTTTGGCGGGATCGCTCAGGTCGAACACTTCGGTCATGCGCCGCGAGCGCCAGCCTTCGACGCCGGAGACGAGATAAGCGATGCCGGTGTCGCACTCCCAGTAGCTCTTGTGCGTGTCCTTGAGATTCCAACTCGGCTTGGAAACCAGCACCGGCTTCGCCGGATCGGCGACGTTCCAGATCTCGTGACCGGCGCCGCCGAACGAGCGAAGCAGATACACCGCGCTGGCATCGCCCTTCGGCAGGCCCTTGCCGTCGCAGACGCTCGTCATCTGCGCGCCGCCGGCCTCGAAGTTCCCCTGTTGTCCGGGAATGTGGAAAAGGTACTTCGGTTTTGCCGGATCGGTGACGTCGACGATCGATGTGCCATTGAACTCCGCTTGTCCGTTGAGCGGATTGACCGGCTTCGGCACGGCTGGGGTGCCGCCGTGGTGGCCGATGTAGGCGATAAACCGGTCGCCTTGCTTATGGATGGTCGGCTGGTAGGCGCTGCGCGCCTGCAGATCGTTCATGCCGACGAGGCGCATATCCTTGGCTTCCGGCGGATCGCCAACCTTCGGCGACTGCGCGGCGGCCGGAGCGGCGAGCGCGATGGCCAATGCGGACGTAAGAGATGCAATCCTGGCGTCGAATGTCTTCACGGCGATCCTCCACGGCATTCTGTTTTTTGGTGGAGAAATCATAGCCCTCGCGGTCAGCGCCGGGTAGGCCGTTGCGACAGGAAACGGACGAGTGGCTCAGGCCGCGCTGCGGCGTCCCGCCGTCAGGTCCGGGCCGTCAGAGGCTGTCTCGTCGTCGTCCATCTCGTTGCCACCGATCGTCGCCGCCTCCGGCACCGAGATGGCGAGGCGGTTGCGGCCTTCGGCCTTTGCCCGGTAGAGCGCCTGATCGGCTTTCAGCAGCATGGCCGGCAGTTCAAACGCGCCGTGGCTGCTGAACGCCATGCCGGTGCTGACCGTGGCACCGACCAGCCGGCCGTCGATATCCGCGGCTGCCTTCTCCAGGGCAAGTTGGATCCGCTCGGCCACCGTCGCCGCGATCTCGCGGCTGGTGTTGGTGAGAATCGCCACGAACTCGTCGCCGCCCCAACGGCCGACGGTGCCGGCGTTGGCCACATGCGCCTTGGCGAGTTCGGCGAAAATCTTCAGCGTGCTGTCGCCGACCGCGTGGCCATAGCGGTCGTTGATGGTTTTGAAGTGGTCCAGGTCGAACAGCAGCACGGCCGCCGGCTGCGTGCCCGCGGCGGAGCTGCGCAACAGCGCGGTCTGTTCGAGGAAGCCGCGGCGGTTGGCGATGCCGGTCAGTGAGTCGGTGCTGGCGGCGGCGCGGTGGCCGTATTGGGTGCGCTCCTTCGCCATGGCGAGCAGAATGAAGGCGATCGAGATCGTGAACAACAGGGCCTCCAGGCTCAGCAGTTCGAGCCAGCCGCTCATGACGAGCTTGCTGCCCGTCGACACCTGGCTCTGCCCGCCAAGCGGGGAGCGCATCAGGAACAGCGTGCCGTGCGCAAACAGCATGAAGATTGCGGGCCAGCGCGACACCAGCGCCTCGTCGCGGCCGCGCCAGAATTCGTAGGCCGTCATCCAGGTGTAGGCTGTCACGATTCCTGAACCGACCAGCATGCGTAGTTCGATCGCTGTGGCGAAGGCTTGCAGGCGGCACGCCAGCAGCCAGACGGCGACGCCGACCAGCGCAAACGCGACCTCGGGATTGCGCCGGTCGAACACCCGCGCGCCACACCATGTCAGGGCGAACGATCCGAACAGAACGGCATTGGCGAGATCGATCGACAGCGAATCCGGCACCGAGCCGTACATTCCGAGCAGCATAATCGAGGCGGCGCGCATCAGGTGCGCGCTGCCCCACCAGGCCAGCGCGACCTTGCTGAAGTTTTGCGCCCAGGCGGAAAACAGCAGAAGGCCCAACATGATCTCGATGTGCATCGTGACCATGAAGAGCGTGTTGACGTCGAGGTCGATGTTCATCAGCGACACCGCGATGCTGGGCTTGTCCGGCATGGCGCCACTTTACGTTCTCTCGGCGAAACAGATGGTGAAGAGGCCGTGGCGGCCGGGCTCATTGCGGTTGCACAGTTAGCGAAGGCTTTCCCGGGTTTGGCCAATTGTCCGCGCCGGGACGCGTCCCTCGGACGGGCGTTGGAACCGCGGCGGGACGTGCTAAAACGAAACAGATCGAAATTGTTTACCAAGGGGCTGGGAATGAACTGGACGGAACGCCGCGAGCGGCTGCGGGCGATCGTGGAGGGCAAGCGCTGCATTTTTCCGGCGTCGGTGTATGACGGGATTTCCGCGCGGATCGCCGGTGACATCGGCTTCGAGGCGATGATGTTCGCAGGTTCGGTGGGCTCGTTCAGCGTGCTGGCGGCGCCCGACCTCTGCGTGCTGACGCTGACCGAGTTCGCTCAGCAGGCGCATCGCATCAACCGGGCCGGCTCACTGCCGTTGTGCGTCGATGCCGACCACGGCTACGGCAACGCGCTTTCGGTCAAGCGCACCGTCGAGGAATTGGAGACCGCCGGCGTCTCCGCGCTCACCATTGAAGACACCCTGCTGCCGATACCGTTCGGCGGCGACGATGCGCAACTCATCAGCATCGAGGAGGGCGTCGGCAAGATGCGCGGGGCGCTGGCCGGGCGGCAAGACCCGCGTCTGGTGATCGTCGGGCGCACCAGCGCGATCGGCATCACCGGCGTCGACGATACGATCGCTCGGCTCAAAGCCTATGAGGCGGTTGGCGTCGATATGCTTTTTCTGGCGGGCCTGAAAAACCGCGCGCAGCTCGACGCGGTTTCGTCAGCACTGAAGAAGCCGCTGTTTCTTGGCAGCGTGCCGGAAGACATGATGGACCTCGACTACCTCTCCGCCCGCAATGTGCGGGTTTGCCTGCAGGGACACCATCAGTTCTGGGCCGGTGTCCAGGGCGTCCACGATACGCTGAAGGCGTTGCGCGATGGCACCAAGCCGTCGGCCTTGAAGAACGTGGCCTCGTCCGACATGCAGAAGAAGCTGTTGCGCCAGGCCGACTACACGAAATGGTCCAAGGAATTCCTCAATACCAAATAGGGAGTGACCCCATGCGTGCGTATCAATTGCCGAAGGGCGGCGCCGGCATCGACTCGCTGACCAAGGCCGAGCGGCCGAAGCCCGCTCCCGGTCATCGCCAGGTGCTGGTCAAGGTCGCGTTCTGCTCGTTGAACTACCGCGACCTCGGCATCGTGCGCGGCACCTACCGCATGCCCTCGAAGGAGAATGTCATCCCGCTGTCCGACGGCGCGGGCGAGGTGGTCGAGGTGGGTTCCGGCGTCAGCCGCGTGAAGGTCGGCGACAAGGTCGCCGGCAACTTCTTCCAGCGCTGGCCGGGCGGCGAGCCTCCGCTCGATGTGCAGACCACCGCGCTCGGCGGCGCTGTCGACGGCATGCTGGCCGAGTATGTGGTGCTGGAAGAGGAGGGCGTGGTGAAAATCCCCGCGCACCTTTCGCTGGAGGAGGGCGCGACCCTGCCTTGCGCCGGCGTCACCGTGTGGCACGCGATGATGGAGCACGGCAAGATGATCGCCGGCCAGACCGTGTTGCTGCAGGGCACCGGCGGGGTGTCGGTGTTCGGCCTGCAGTTCGCCCATGCGATGGGCATGCAGGCTGTGATCACCTCGTCCAGCGACGACAAGCTCGCCAAGGCGAAGAAGCTCGGCGCCAACTACACCATCAACTACAAGACCACGCCGGACTGGGACAAGGCCGCGGTGGAAATGACCGGCGGACGCGGCGTCGATCACGTCGTCGAAGTCGGCGGCGCCGGCACGTTCGCCAAATCGTTCGGCGCGATCCGTGCGGGCGGCAAGATCAGCATGATCGGCAACCTGAGCGGCCCGGCGACGGAGTTCAATCCTGGGCTGATCATGGGCAAGCGCGCCAATCTGCAGGGCATTTCGGTCGGCTCGACCCAGATGTTCGAGGCGATGAACCGCATGATCGCGGCGAACGCCATCAAGCCGGTGATCGACAAGGTGTTCGGCTTCGACGACGCCAAGGCGGCCTACCAGCACATGGCTTCGGGCGCACATTTCGGCAAAATTGTCATCCGCGTGTCTTAGCGCGATGAGCAACGGCAACGGTTCGGCGCCGGGACAGCCGGCGGATTTAGGCGCAGCAATGGCGCAAGCGGTCGCGCTGCATCAGCGCGGCCGCCTTGCCGACGCGCAGGCCATCTATCAGAGTGTGCTGCGGCAGGCGCCCGATCACTCCGAGGCGCTGCATCTGTTTGCCCTGACGCATGCTCAGTCGGGACAGCTTTCCGAGGCGGAAGCTTTGCTCAATCGTTCGCTCAGGATCAATCCGAAATCCCCCGCGGCCCACTCCGATCTCGGAAATGTGCAGTCGGGCTTGGGCCGGCACGCGGACGCGATCGAGAGTTTCAGCGAAGCGATCGCGCTGAAACCCGATCATGCCGAGGCCTTTCTCAACCGGGGCAACGCTTTCATGCGCCTCGATCGCCATGCCGAGGCTTTGTCGAGCTACGACCGCGCGTTGGCAATCAATCCGCGCCTTGGCGATGCGCACGCCAATCGCGGCGTTGCCTTGTCGATCCTCGGTCAGTTCGGTGCGGCGCTGGCGAGCTTCGACAGGGTGTTGGCGCTGAAGCCGTTCAATGTCGCTGCGATGGGATATCGCGCCGAAATGCTACGATTGCTCAAGCGTCACGAGGAGGCGGTGTCGGCTTGCGACCGCGCTCTCACCATGAAGTCCGACATGGCCGGCATCTGGCTCACGCGCGGCAAGAGTCTGCAAGCGCTCAAACGGCGCGACGACGCGCTCGTGTCTTATCGCAAGGTGCTGGCGCTGGAGCCACAGGTGGCCGAGGCGTGGGTGGGCAGCGGCATTCTGTCGTTCGAACTGAAGCAGCTCGACGACGCCGTCGCAGCTTATGACAAGGCGCTGTTGCTCGAAGAGCCTGCCTACGTTCAGGGTCTGCGGCTGCATGCCAAGATGCATGCCTGCGACTGGAGCGACTTCGACGCCGACTGTGAAAAAGTGCTCGCAGGCCTCCGCGATGGCAAACTTGTCGCGCCTCCATTTACGATCTTGCCGATCGCCTCCACCGCGGCCGACCAACTCCGCTGCGCCGAGCTGTTCACTGCCCAGGCTGCGCCCGCCGCGGCCGAGCCGCAGTGGCGCGGCGAACCTTATTCGCACGATCGGATTCGCATCGCTTATCTTTCGTCCGATCTGCATGAGCATGCCATGGCCCGGCTGATGGTCGGCGTATTCGAGCAGCACGACCGTGCGCGATTCGAGACAACCGCGCTGGCGTTTGGTCCTCCGCATGACGGTGAGCTCTTTGGCCGAGTTCAGAAATCGTTCGATCGTTTTATCGACGTGCGGACTTGGACCGACCGGCGGATTGCCGAAGAGATGATCGCGTTGGAAATCGACATCGCCGTCGATTTGAACGGGCACACCGACAATGCACGGACCGGCGTCATGGCGCTGCGCGCGGCGCCGGTCCAGATCAATTTCCTGGGCTTTCCGGGAACGATGGGCGCGCCTTACATCGACGCTATCATCGCCGACGGCGTCGTTATCCCGGACGGCCAGCAGGCACTCTATTCGGAGCGCGTCGTCACGCTGCCCTACAGCTATCAGCCGACGGACAGTAAACGCCGCATCGCCGATCGCACGCCGTCCCGTCAGGAAGCCGGGCTGCCGCCGCGGGGCTTCGTGTTCTGTTCGTTCAACAACAACTACAAGATCACGCCCGTGGCGTTCGGCGTGTGGATGCGGCTGTTGCGCGAGATCGACGGCAGCGTGCTCTGGCTTCTGGAGGGAAATCCGGTCGCGCCGGGAAATCTGCGCCGCGCGGCGGAGGCGGCCGGCGTTGCGCCGGACCGGCTGGTGTTCGCGTCCCGTGTCGATCAGGCGGAGCATCTCGCCCGCCACCGCCTCGCCGATTTGTTCCTCGATACGATCCATTACAACGCCCATACCACGGCGAGCGATGCGCTGTGGGCCGGGCTGCCGCTCATCACCGTGCAAGGGTCTACCTTCGCGAGTAGCGTCGGTGCGAGCCTGCTCCACGCCTTCGGGTTGCCCGAGCTCGTCACCGCGTCGCTAGATGAATACGCCGCGTTGGCGCTGAAGCTGGGTCGCGATCCGGCCGCGCTCGCTGAGATCAAGGGGCGGCTTGCGCGTGGGCGCGACACCGCGCCGTTGTTCGACACCGCGCGGTTCACTCGCCGGCTTGAGGCCGCCTATACGGGTCTGATAGATCAGCGCCGCTCCGGTCAGCCGCTGTCAGGCTTTGCTGTGCCGCGCTAGCCGCCGCGGTCGAACAGCTTGCGCACCGTGCCGACGGTGAGCGCGATCACATAGATCCAGACGATCACAGCGCCGAGACCGAATACGGTGCGGCCGATGGTTTCGCCGGCGGTCTGCATTTCGATCAAGGGCGCCGACAGATTAAACGCGCGCGGTCCCGAGCCGATCGCGAGATAGGTGCCGATTGTTGCCAGCGCGCCGGCGATGCCGATCGCCAGCACGCGATACGACACCTGCGTCCAGCGCGGCGCGCTTCCGGGGACGTCGCTTTCGATGTTCAGCATGCCGGTGCGGGCGCGCACGATGAAGGTGAGCCCGGCGAACAGGAACGCCGCGCCGGCGCAGAAGGCGATGAACGCCGGGCTGTTGCTCTCCGGCATCGGCAGATATCCCGCGGCCCCGAGCATGAAATAAAGTCCCGCCACCGAGAACGCGACGCCGACGCCGATCACGTCCTGGGGCGACGTTTGGGGCGACGTCTGGCGCGACGTCTGGCGCGACGCCCGGCCGGGCGCGTGGTCGTTGCTCTGGATGCCGTCCTGGGTACTCATGCACGCCCTCACGCGATAGCGTGCCGGCAGTGTGCAGACTCAAGGTTGCCAATCCGTTGCGGTCGGCCTCTGGGCTAGTCCCAGCCGCCGGACACCCGCTCGACCGGGTTGGCGATCCGGCCGTCCGGCCGCTTCAGCGCCGAGATGCGCGCCATCTCGGCGTCGCTCAAGGTGAAGTCGAAAACCTTGAAGTTGTCGGCGATGCGCGTCGGGTTCGACGAGCGCGGAATGGCGGCGACGTTTTGCTGCAGCAGCCAGCGCAGCGCGACCTGGGCGATGCTCTTGCCGCGCGCCTGCGCGATTTCGGTCAGCACCGGATCGCTGAACAGCCGGCCCCGACCGAGCGGGCAATAGGCAACGAATGCCATTCCGCGCCGGCGCACCGCGTCCAGCAGTTTCGTCTGGTCGAGATAGGGGTGGTATTCGGCCTGTAGACACACCAGCGGCTCCGGGCAGAACTTGATCGCCTGGTCGAGCAACGCGATGTTGAAGTTGGCGGCGCCGATGTGCCGCGCCAGTCCCTCGCGCTTGGCCTTGGCCAGCGCCGGCATGGTCTCGCTGAGCGGTATCTCCGGATTCGGCCAATGGACCATCAGAAGGTCGACGTAATCGACCTTCAGCGCGGCGAGGCTCTCATCCACCGACTTGGCGAAGTCATCGGCCCGGAGATACTCGTGCGACACCTTGGTGGTGTGAAAAATCTCCGCGCGCGGCACGCCCGAGGCGCGGATCGCTTCGCCGACCGCGCGTTCGGTGCCGTACTTCCAGGCGGTGTCGATATGCCGGTAGCCGGCCCGCAGCGCCGCCACTACGGTGTCGGACGACAACCCGCCGGTCATCGGCGCAGTGCCGACGCCGAGCGCGGGGATCCGCGCTCCGTGCGCGGCGTAAGTTGGATTTGCTGCGGTCGTCATGTTCATCGAATCTGGCGTGCCCCAATGGACGCGAATCTCTGACCTCCGCCTCGGAGGTCAGCGGGCCTCCAGGGCTTAGAACTTGTAGGAAAGTCCCGTACGAATCGTATCCAGCACCGTCGTTTGCCGGTGAGCAGCAAAGCCCGGGAAGGTTGGGGGCAGGTCGTAACCACCGAAGTCATAGTGGCGATATTCGATGCGGGCGATAAGATTTGTCGTGATCCTGAAATCCGCACCGGCGCCGATGTCCCAGCCCGTAAGCACCGCGGTTCCAAACGAGAAGGGCGTTCCGTTTCCAAGGCCATTATAAACAGTGCTTTGCCTGCCGAATGCATAGCCGCCGATCGCATACACCAATTAAGAGCCCAGGACGTAGCCGATACGGCCGTCCACCGATCCGAACGACCTGAGGTTTAACCTGACGCTGTCAGGCGCTCCATCATTAAAGGGGATTGTACCCTTCGATCCGGACCAGTTGTATTCCGCCGATGCCCCGACCACGACGGTCCGGAATTGAAAGTCGTGGTAAAATTGGCCTGCCTGTAATCGACCCGATAACGCCTTTGCGATTCGTCGTGTCTACGATTTCGCGACGTCACGGCTTTGCCGACAGGGCGATGGCAACCAATAAATCTTATGTGTCCGATTCGTCGCATCGTAGCAATGCGATTTCGTTGGCTTTCTTATTGCCGCGTGAAGGCGCTCACCCGACGTGCCGTTCACGGCCGTGATGATTAACAACAGTTGTACTTTGATGGATGGGGCGCAGCATTCTGACTGGGTCGCGACGTGCTCTCTCTGGATGGCGTGGGCAGATGCGCCGACGATGTGGCGTGCTCCGGCGAAAACAAGGATGCTCATCCGATGCCGAATACGCCGAGCACGGCGAAGCCGGTTATTTTATCAGCATGGCTCGCTTCGCGGTCGGCGGCGGCGCCGCCGGCGCGGCAGGTGAGATGACGAACGTCACCCAGGCGTTCCAGCCTTCAGCGCGATTGGCTGCGTCGAATTCCTTGTAGGCTTTGAAGTTCAGATATCCCTGCATATCGCCAACAGGAAAAATGAGGCCGGCTTGCGGGCCGATCGCGATCACCCGCGACTTGAATTCACCCAGGAAAGCCGGTTGCCCGCTGTCCGCCGAAATCTGATTGTAAAGGTATCCAACCAGGCCCAGATGCACCTGCTTGCTCAGGAACTGAGATGCGCCCCAGTCGACATGGAAGTCGGTGCCGTTCCGGTAGTCGGTCGAAGTGTTTTTGAAATTGTGGGTGAAGCCGGCGACCGCGGAAAATTCGTGCCCGGTTTGCGGATTGAAGTACGTGTAGCCGGCGCCGCCATCAATGGCGCCATGACCGATGCCGACATTAGCCAGATTATTCGAATTGTACGTGCCGACGGGGATGCCGCCCGTCACGTAGGTCATGTAATTGTGGACGCCTGCGTTCCAGCGCAATGATGCCTGCGGAAACAAGTCGCCGAAGCCGTTTTCGGCATCGCTGATCGTGCCGGTTCTCACTCTGGCGAGCGGACCCAAAGTGGCGCTCGCCGTTCCCGTTATGGATGTGTTGGTGGCGCCATAGATGGCTGTCATCCCCATGGCCAATTGTCCGCCCAGAACCGGCGTTGCGAACACGTAGCTGGGAACAACGATCGCAAGATCCGCCTTGGCTTTCAGGGTCGCGTTCAGGTTGACGTTGAGGTCGGTGGTAAACCTTCCGATTTGTACCTGGCGCGCCGCGGCGACGCCGACGTCGGCGCTGACGGACGTATGATAATAGACCGTCGCCAGCGACCATCCCGGCTGCTGCGGAAGGGCAGCAAGGCTGCCGTACTGGCCCGGCAACCAGAAGCTGATTCCGCTTTCGTCGGCGTTCGCGACTTCCGATGACAGTCCTGCCGCGCTTCCGAGCGCCGCCGACAAAGCCAAGGCTCGCGTCAGTCTCCGGCCAACCGATATGCCATACGCGCACAACTTCGCACTCATTCCACACCCCATCAAACGGCCGTTCGACAAATGCGCCCTCAGGGTGCGCTCTTTTTCCACGTCTTGTCCGGATCGAATTCGCTCATCGATGCGGCGATCTTAGCGGTTCGCGGGCCAAGATCCTTTTCATAGACGACTCCATCATGGCTCACGATGAATGTCATCACGCCGGAACTGCGGTATTCCGCCGGATACGCGACAAGCGCGAAGCCGCCGATCATCTTGCCCTTGATGACGTAATCGGTGGCGCCGCCGGGCGCGTTGGACCCCTGAGCTTTCAGAATTCTATAGTAATAACCGTGGTACGGCGCCGAGCCGGTGCCGGGCCGATAGCCTTCACGGGTGGCCGCGGCCGCGATCTCGCCCAGCGGGCTTTCGGGTTCACCTGCGGCCTTTGGCCAGTACAGTCCGTCCTTGTTGCCGGCGCGGCTGGCGATGCGTTCGGCATAGGCCGAAACGCTAAGGTTCTGCGGGTTCATTGCCGCATACTCTTTCTGGGCATTGACGTAGGCCAAGCACACTTTGATCGCGTTGCGCTCGTTGCTGCCGATACGGCGGGCCAGAATCTCCCGCTTGCCGGCGACCGCGTCGAACTGCCATTGACCGCTCTTGCGGGCCAGCGGGATTGGAAACGGCCAGTCTTCCGGACCGATAATCAGGATGGCTCTGTCATCGCGTTCGTTCGAAATGCTGCTCTTGGCGTCGTAGGCGGACAAGAACTTCTCGCGGGCATTCTTGTCGGCGACATCGTCGCCGGACTGCACAATCTCTCGCCCGGCCGGGCCCAGCACCGAGAGGATGCGGCTGATGTCGCTGGCCTTGGCGGCGTTCACCAGCGCCTTGGCGGCGTCGGCCGGACTCGAGAAGAGTTCCTGAGCTTTGGTATCTGCCGCGGTCAGCAGAATTGCGCCGAGGACCACGGCTGCCCAAAGCTGCTTGGCGGGGCGGGGCGAAAAGTACCAGTTTCGTATCATCATGGATCACCGCAGGGGTTCGACTGTCAGGGGTGGCGAGCTTTCGATCGATGCAGGGCCGACGTCAGCGTCGTCGTCCGCCTCCGGCGCGGACGCCGCCTCCGGCGCGGCCACCGCCTCCGGCGCGGCCACCGCCTCCACCGCCCAACTGGTGGCCGCCGTTGCCTCCACCACCGGCAGCTTGGCGACCGCCGCCGTCGCCCAAACTGGCCCGTCCGCGGTCGGCATTCGCGCGAGTGGCCGAACCTCGATCGACGTTGGCAAATGCGTTGTTGCCTCCGCCTCCGCCGCTACGCGCACCGGCGGCAGGCCGTGCCGCTTCTCGTGTGCTCGCGCCGCCGGGACGATTTGCGCCTTGTCCGCCACGAACGGTTTTCGGGCGGTCGCGTCCTCCAGCGTCCGGACGCTGATTGTCGCGCGAGCGGCTGCCAAGTTCGGAGGCCAGATCGGCGGTCGAGCGTCCTCGAAAGGCGTCGCGCGATCCACTGGAGCCAGGTTGGCCGCGGCCGAACTGTTGAGCGACCCCGGCGTCGCGATAAGGCACGGCGCCACGGTGCACGGAGTTGTGCTGCCAGTTGTTGTTGGTGATGTTGGTGCGATTATAGAAGTTGAACTGGTTGACGTTGATGTTGACGTCGTTGCGTCCCCAATTGACACCGCCCCATAGAGCCGCACCGACGGCGACACCGGCGGTGAAGGCGAGGGCCGTTCCGGCTACATAACCCGGCGGGTAGTAGGGATAGGGCGGATAGGCCGGATAAGCCCAGGCGCCGTAAACGACGGCCGGATTGTAGACGGGCACGTAAACGGTTTGCGGATTGGCCAGCTGCACCACGATGACTGTTTTGCTGGCGACCGTTTGCGTGGTGACCGTCTGCTCCTTGGTGGTCTGCAGCTTTCCAGCGGCGGCCGCCTTGGCGCGAAGGCGCTGCACCGCGTCCATCACGCCCTCGCGTTGCGCCAGGAAGGCGTCGCCGAGCCGTTGCGCCCAATCCAGCCGTTCATCCATTAGTTGCAGAACCTGTGGCACGGCGACGAGGGATTTCACGCTGGGGTCCCAGGGCTGCGCCTGCATGGCTGATTCAAGGGCGGCTCCCTTGCTGTCCTTGTTTGACTTGGACCAGCGCGCCGCTTGAACGACCTCAAGCGGGTATGTCGATGCCATGAGAACCTGAGCCAGCAAAGCGTCCGGATAGAGCGCGATCGGGGACAGCAGTTGATCGAGTTCCTCGGCCTTCAGCGGCACACGAGCAGGGGCCGCCGGAACTGCCTGTCCGGCTGCGGGCGCCTGCGCCAGACCGGCGTTCGGCCCGAAACCCGCGGCGAGGGCGCTGGCTAGCGCGAGCGAACAGAACTTTCGGGTGTAGGCATCTTTCATCGCGACGTCCTTTGGCTTCGCCAGCAGCTTCTCTCAAGCGCTCGATGATCGTTCCGCGCTGGTGAGGGATCGGCAATTGTCCCAAGGGACAATATCGCGGACGGATGAGAGAGGCTCACGCGCCAGCCTTGGCAAGCGCATTGACCAGCAAGCCCGCGGGGAACGGCTTATGCAGGAGTGCGATGCAGCCGGACTGCATGGCCTCTCTGTGCAGAGTTTCGTCGTCGATCCCGGTCATGAAGATGACCGAAAGCTTCGAACCCTAGTTCAGGAGCCGCCGCCGCAGTTCGATGCCGGACATGCCGCTCAATTGAATGTCGAGGACGAGACAGGTGGCGCGGCTGACGGCCACGCTGCCGAGGAACGCTTCGGCGGATGCGAAGCGCTCCGTTTCAAAGCCGGATACTGTGAGCAGGCGCGATAGCCCGTTCAGCATGGACGCGTCGTCGTCGATGATTGCCACAACGTGGCCTTGCTTGGGCATAAGCCGTCCAAAACACGCCGCCGGCCGATCTAGCAAAGCGCGGCCGGGGTCAAGGAACTGTACGGCAAGGCTAGACTTGAAGGACCGGCCGTCCAATTGTCCCTTGGTACAGCATGGCCGGTCACGCCATCCGCTGGAACGGCGCCCCGCAACCGGCCCTTAGCCTCTGGTACCGAGTACTCCGAGCTTTTCCGCGATCGACACCGCCTCGGCAAGTGATTGAACCCGGAGCTTTTGCCCGGGATTCTCCAGATGACTCCCGAACTGGCGTGAGTATTGGCGTTTTACGGCCTTGCCACAAGACCGACGCGAGGTGTGTTAGCGCACAATGAGAATGTCCCCTTTGTGCAAAGTGAGAATGTCCCCTTTTCGAGTTTG
>JAPLPD010000053.1:0-3334 GCA_026400395.1 Alphaproteobacteria bacterium
GCGTCAGCAGCACCGTTGCAATGGCGCAGCCGCCCGCGGCGATTGCCGGAGCGCTGAGTTTCTCCGCAATCGGCCCGTCGAGCCGCAAGGTGTCCGCGAAAATCAGCTTGCCGTCGCGGCGCAGCCGCCAGCGGTCGAACAGGTTGCCCTGCGTCACCGTCTCGTCCATGGCCGTACGGCCGAACACCACGGACTCGATCATCAGCAGCTTCGCATCGCTGGTAATAACGGCCTCGATGCTGCGGCGAAGCTGCGCCTCGTTGAACAGGATCGTTTCCTGCGGCAACCAATAGAGCGAGCCGCCCGCCTCGACCTTGAGCTTCACGTCCATGGTCGCCGGCTCGCCCAGCGAACGATAGGTCTTCTCGGCGGCGGCGGTCGTCACCGTCAACGCCGCGCCCTCGCCGACTTCGATATCGAAGGAAAACCTGTCGCCGCCCGCGATGCCGCCCGCGGTGTTGATGACCACGGCTTCCAGATCGTCGCCATTGGGAAAGCGCACGCGCAGCGCGCCGTCTTCATAGATGCGGCCCCGCCGGCTGCGGCCGCCCGATGCCTTGACCGTCAGCGCCACCCGCGACTGCACGCGGTTTCCCGCAAACGCCCTGGCCTGATCCGATATTGCAGCAACCGTCACTCAGACCTCCAACGCCACGCCAAAGCGCTATTCTGGCCCTAGATCGCCAGCGCGCGCTTGAGCGCAACCTCGTCCAGATCCGCCTTGCTCGATTGATACACAATCGCGCCGCGGTCCATCACCACGAAATGGTCGCCGAGTTCCTGCGCAAAGTCGAGGTATTGCTCGACCAAAATGATGGCCATTTTTTTTAGGCCGCGCAGATAGATGATCGCCTTGCCGATATCCTTGATGATCGAGGGCTGGATGCCTTCAGTTGGCTCGTCGAGCACGAGCAGGCTCGGCGACGCGGCCAGGGCGCGGGCGATGGCGAGCTGCTGCTGCTGGCCGCCGGAAAGGTCGCCGCCACGCCGCCGCATCATGTTGTTGAGGACTGGAAACAGCGAAAACACCTCGTCGGGAATGTCGCGCTCGCCGCGCGGCAATGGCGCATAGCCGGTCTGGAGATTTTCGGCGACCGTCAGCAGCGGGAAAATCTCGCGGCCCTGCGGCACATAGGCGATGCCGCTGCGCGCACGCTCAAAAGGTTTCAAGCCGGTAATGTCCTTGCCTTCCCAGACAATGCTGCCGCCGCTCACCGGATGCTGGCCGGCGAGCGCGTCGAGCAGGCTCGTCTTGCCGACGCCGTTGCGGCCCAGCACGCAGGTGACCTGTCCCGGCTCGGCGTGCAGCGACACACCGCGCAAAGCCTGTGCTGCGCCGTAATGCAGATTGATCGCGTTGATGTCGAGCATTTGCAGCTTCCAGCTTGGCCTCGCCCTTCGAGACGCCCGCTGCGCGGGCTCCTCAGGACGAGGGAGCAACAGTTTCAATCCTCATCCTGAGGAGGCCCGGAGAGCCGTCTCGAAGGATGAAGGCCCGTCAGCGTCCCAAATAAACCTCAACCACCCTCTCGTTCTCGGACACCTGATCGATGGTGCCCTCGGCAAGCACCGAACCTTCATGCAGGCAGATCACCCGCACGCCAAGGTCGCGCACGAACGTCATGTCGTGTTCGACGACAACGATGGTGCGGTCGCGGTTGATCTCGCGCAGCAGGTCGGCGGTCTGTTTGGTTTCGGCGTCAGTCATGCCCGCGACCGGCTCGTCGATCAGCATGAGCTTTGGCTCCTGCGCCAGCAGCATACCGATTTCGAGCCACTGCTTCTGGCCGTGGGACAGGCTTCCGGCAACGGCGGCGCGTGACGGCGTCAGGCGGATGGTCTTGAGGATGATGTCTAGCCGGTCGCGCTCCTCGCTGGAGTCCTTCCAGAACAGCGTCCCGCGCGTGCGGCGGTCAGCTTTCAACGCCAGCCGCAGGTTGTCATCGACCGTGTGCATGTCGAACACCGTCGGCTTCTGGAACTTGCGGCCGATGCCGAGTTCCGCGATCTGCGTTTCATCGAGGCTTGTGAGATCGTGGACACCGCCGTCGAACACGACCTCGCCGGTGTCGGGGCGTGTCTTGCCGGTGACGCCATCCATCATCGTGGTCTTGCCCGCGCCGTTGGGGCCGATGATGGCGCGCATCTCGCCTGGCTCGACGGAGAACGAGAGATTGTTGAGCGCGCGGAAGCCGTCGAACGACACGCTGACGCCGTTGATGTAGAGCATTGCTGAAGTGGTTTTTTGATCGGCCATGGCGCGCCCCTATTCCGCCGGCCGCGCCAAAAGCGAAGTCGCAGATGGCGGCGGCGCAGGTGGCACCGCAGCCTCGGCGTCGTCAGCCGCCTGCTGCTCCCGGCGCTTCGACATATAGTACCGCCAGGTGCCGACGATGCCGCGCGGCAACAGCTGCGTCACCGCAACGAACAATGCACCGAGCAGGAACAGCCAGTACGGCGCAAGGAAGCCGGAGGTGAAATAGGTCTTGCCGTAATTGACGACCAGCGCACCCAGCGCAGCGCCGGTCAGCGTGCCGCGCCCGCCGACCGCGACCCAGATCACCGCCTCGATGGAACTGGCCGGCGCGAACTCGCCCGGATTGATAATGCCGACCTGCGGCACATAGAGCGCACCCGCGACGCCGGCCATGCAGGCCGACAGCACGAACACGAACAGCTTGTAGTTCTCGACGCGATAGCCGAGGAAGCGCGTGCGGGATTCGGCATCGCGGATCGCCACCAGCACCTTGCCGAACTTCGACGTAATCACCGCGCGGCAGATAAAGAAGCCAAGCGCGAGTGCGATGCAGGAGACCGAGAACAGCACGAGCCGCGTGCCCTGCGCCTGCACGTTGAAGCCAAGGATATCCTTGAAATCGGTCAGGCCATTGTTGCCGCCGAAGCCGAAGTCGTTGCGGAAGAACGCCAGCAGCAGGGCATAGGTCATCGCCTGGGTGATGATCGACAGATAGACGCCGGTGACGCGCGAGCGGAACGCGAGCCAGCCAAAGCAGAAGGCGAGCAAGCCCGGCGCCAGCAGGATCATAATGGCGGCGAACCAGAAGTGGTCAAAGCCATACCAGTACCAGGGCAGCGCCTTGTAATTCAGGAACACCATGAAGTCCGGCAGGATCGGGTTGCCGTAGACGCCGCGGGAGCCGATCTGACGCATCAGGTACATGCCCATGGCGTAGCCGCCGAGTGCGAAGAATGCGCCGTGGCCGAGCGAGAGAATGCCGCAATAGCCCCAGATGAGATCGATGGAGAGCGCCAGCAGTGCGTAGCAGACGTACTTGCCCCACAGCGCGACCAGATAGACCGGCACATGGAATGC
>JAPLPD010000053.1:3398-5541 GCA_026400395.1 Alphaproteobacteria bacterium
GAATGCCGACGATGGCGGCACGAACAGGTGCAGGATCGGCACGAGGATCGCAGCGCCCATGCAGATGGCGAGGAAAATCGTCGCGCCCCTGTCGAGCGTGCGGGTGAGCGGCGCGGTCATCATGCTTCCACCGACCGGCCCTTGAGCGCGAACAGTCCGCGCGGGCGCTTCTGGATGAACAGGATGATGAGGACAAGGATCGCGATCTTGCCAAGCACCGCGCCGGCGTAAGGTTCAAGAAACTTGTTGGCGATGCCGAGGGTGAAGGCGCCGACCAGCGTGCCCCACAGGTTTCCGACGCCGCCGAACACCACGACCATGAAGCTGTCGATGATGTAGCTCTGTCCGAGGTTCGGCGAAACGTTGTCGATCTGCGACAGCGCAACACCGGCGATGCCGGCAACGCCGGAGCCGAGGCCAAAGGTCAGCGCATCGATGCGCGCGGTGGCGATACCCATGGACGCCGCCATGGTGCGGTTCTGCGTCACGGCGCGCATTTCGAGGCCAAGACGCGTCAGCCGCAATACGCCGAGCAGCGCGACGAACACGAACATCGTGAAGCAGACGATCCACAGCCGATTGTAGGTGATGGTGAGGCCGCCGAGTTCAAACGCGCCGCTCATCCATGAAGGCGAGCCGACATCCTTGTTCGACGAGCCGTAAGCTGTTCGCACCGCCTGCTGGATGATGAGCGACAGGCCCCAGGTTGCGAGCAGGGTTTCCAGCGGCCGGCCATAGAGAAAACGAATGACCGTACGTTCGATCAGGATGCCGAAGCAGCCCGTGACCAGAAACGCCAGCGGCACGGCGATGACGAGCGAAATATCGAACAGCGCGGGATTGTAGGCGCGGATCACCTCCTGAACGGCGAACGTCACATAGGCGCCAATCATCACCATTTCGCCATGCGCCATGTTGATGACGCCCATGACGCCGAACGTGATGGCGAGGCCAATGGCAGCGAGCAGCAACACAGACCCGAGCGACAGGCCGTACCACATGTTTTGCGCCGCGCTCCAGAGCTGGAGGCTGGCGTCGATTGAAGCAACGCCCGCAGCAGCGGCCCGCTTGATATCGTCGTGGCTGTCGGCCGAAAGATTGGTGAGCAGGCTGCGCGCCTCCTGATCGCCGCGCTCGCGGATGACGGAGATTGCCTCCAGATTCTCTTCTTTCGATGCGGTTGGCGTGTTGAGGATGACGGCGGCACGCGCATCGACCAGCGCGCGCTTGACGCGCGGCTCGGTCTCTTTGGCGATGGCAACATCAAGCGCCTTCAACGCGCCGGCTTCGCGCGACTTGAACACCGCCTTGGCGGCGTCCATGCGCTTGCCGGCATCGGGCGACAGTAGCGTCAGCGCGCCGACGGCAGCGTCGATGCCGCGGCGAACGCGGTTGTTGAGACGCACGGTTTGCAAGTCACCGGCCTTGACGTCCGCGGCCGGCGTGCCGGTGGCGGCGTCATTGATCGTGCCGGCGGCGGTGCGGACATAGACCTTCTTGTCGGCGGGATTGAACAGGAGCCGGCCTTCCTGCAGCGCATTGATGACATCGACGGCCAGTGGATTGCCGCTGGTAGCCACCGCGCCGATCGCCGTTTCGGTATCGCCGAACGAGTCGGCGGCGAACCCGGCGAGCGCGCTCTCGAAGTTCTGCGCGGAGGCTTGCTGCGGCGAGATGGAGGCGGCGGCCAGCCGCCGCCTCCGGTATCTACGAGCAGCTACCTTGCGATCAGCTGCCGCACTTGCTGGTCTTGGTGTTGAAGTTGCCGCACTTCTTGCCGACCCAGTCGCCGACCAAGTCCTTGGAGTCCGGCAGTTCCTTCGACCAGGCATCGCCCGGGACGAGGCCCGAGGTCTTCCACACCACGTCGAACTGACCGTCAGCCTTCACTTCGCCGATGAACACCGGCTTGGTGATGTGATGGTTCGAGAGCATTTCAGACATGCCGCCCGTCAGGTTCGGAGCCTTGATGCCCGGCAGCGCGTCGATCACCTTGTCCGGATCAACCGAGCCAGCCTTCTCGACCGCCTTCACCCACATGGCGAAGCCCACCACGTGCGCTTCCATCGGGTCGTTGGTCACGGCCTTCGGGTTCTTCTTGTAGGCCTGCCACTTGGCGATGAATTCCTTGTTGGCGGGCGTG
>JAPLPD010000056.1 GCA_026400395.1 Alphaproteobacteria bacterium
AGTCTGCGCCGTCAACATCTTTCGGCCGCGGATCAAGTCGGCGGCGCGCTCGGCAATCATAAAAACGCAAGCGTTGATGTGCGCTGAAACCAGATCGGGCATGGCCGAAGCGTCAACCACACGTAAACCTTCCACGCCACGTACGCGAAGTTCTGGATCTAGTACTGCCTTCGAGCCACTTCCCATGGCACACGTGCCGGCAGGGTGACTGACCGTCGTTAGGCTCTTGCGAATATGGGCATCGATCTCGCCGTCACTATTTTTGGCGGCTCCTGGTGTAATTTCCGGACCTCTGAAGGTATCGAGCGCGTTTTGTTGTGCTATTTCACGACCGATGCGGAAGCCCTTACGCAACGTAGCGAGATCATTCGGTGCGGAAAAGAAATTAAAGCAGATGCGAACCGGCTCGCGGGGGTCCGCAGACCGCAATGATAAAACGCCACGGCTCTCCGGATGTAGGAGTGCCGGATAGATGCCGAACGCGTCTTGGTAAGGCTTTTTGACTCCGGGAAACCATGTGTTTGCATATTGCGGCGATAGCGCCATCATGAATTCGATGTCGGGTACGCTGAGATCAGAATGGGTCTTAATAAATCCCATAACCCCAGAAGGGACACTAGCTGCAAAGCCTGTTCCAAAGAGATAAGCCCGCATCATATTGAAGGCCATACGATCAAAACGCATTTGGCCATGCATCTCGCCGGGCGATTTGCGTTGATAGAAGATGCTCGTCATCACATGGTCTTGCAAATTGTGCCCCACCGGCAGATCTGCCACGACGGGGATATCGTGCTCGCGCAAATGATCGGCCGGTCCGATCCCAGACAACATCAGCAGTTGCGGTGAGTTATAAACCCCGCCGCACAGGATCACTTCGGCGCTGGCCGTTGCGCGAATGAGCTCTCCGTTTTTATTCTGGTACTCTACACCGATCGCCCGCCCTTGATCGAATAACACTTGACGCGCAAGCGCGTGGGTCTGGATGGCGAGATTAGGTCGGCGGCGTGCTGGCTTGAGGTAAGCTGTAGCGGCCGATGATCGATAGCCATTTCTTACCGTGTATTGGGTTCGGCCAAATCCCTCGGGGCTGCCACTTGTGATTTCCGGGTTGTACGAAAACCCAGCCGAGCGCGCGGCATCAAACCAAGCGCCACAGATCGGATCACGCACCCGATTCCAAGTAACGCCGACAGGACCGGCGCCGCCACGGTGAGCGCTTTCGCCGTCCTCGGCCGTCTCTGTGCGCTTGAAATAGGGCAGTACGTCTCGATATGACCAGCCCGACGCGCCGTTACGTGCCCAGCGATCATAGTCATTCCGATCACCTCGGGAGTAACCCATCACATTGATCGATGATGAGCCTCCAAGCACCTTGCCACGTGGAGTTGGAATGCGGCGGCCATCGACGTTCGGTTCGGGCTCGCTAGCGTAGCGCCAATCGTGCATCTGATATTGGTAGAGCTTGCCAACGCCAAGCGGGATGTGAATGAGCGGGTTGACGTCGCGGCCGCCCGCTTCGAGCAGCAACACCCGCGTAATGCCATCTTCGGTTAGTCGATTGGCTAGCACGCATCCCGCCGAGCCTGCGCCGACGATAATATAGTCGTAGCTGACGTTCATGCTTCAAATCCCCGAACGGCCGGACTAAAACTGTAGTCGGCGAAGTATTTTTTGGCGCAGATGCCCTCGATCAATTGGGTTCGATGCCCAGTGATCTTGTGAGTGCCCCGATCTCAGTGTTGCCAATTAGAATTGCTTCTTTTAGCTCGCCCGGACTGCTGCCAATCGCCGTAATTCCGAGTTCGTTCAGCTTCATTACGATATCGGGCCGCTGGAGCGCGAGCTTGACTTCGCTTTCAAGCCGCTTTGCTATTTCGGCTGACATTCCCGCCGGG
>JAPLPD010000142.1 GCA_026400395.1 Alphaproteobacteria bacterium
CCGCCAAAATGGCCATCCTGATTCTCGCGGAGTTCTCATCCAGATTGTCGCGCTACAGCGTCGAACCGAACGACTCGAAATCGGGGCTGTTCATGACCCGCGAGACGACCTGCGGGCCGACCATGTCATCAGCAAGACGCAGGCCCTGGGCGACACCCGACCGCGGATGAAAGAGCGGATTGGAACTGCGATCGCCGGCAGCGAACGCGGCAGGGAATTGCCGGTCGAGACTCCAGTTCCAGTACGGGAGTGCAAAGTCGCGCTTGCCCGAAAGCTACCGGCACACTGCTTCAAAGGACGCGATGTAAGCGCGGTGCCACGGCAGGAAGTACCAGTTGCCGTGCGGACAGAAATTTCGATGAATGTCGGCGAAGCGGATCCAGTTGCGCGAGTCGGATCGCGGCAGCGCCTTCATGCGAGAAACCGCGAGCCGCATCGCCGCGAGATCAGGGTCGCTGGCGGTCATACCGCGCACCGAGCGGCGCGTGACGGCGGCGCCTTGCGCGCTGAGCGGCGCACGCGTGCCGAGCATCGCGAGGGAGGAGCCTCCGGCCAGCATGAATCCGCGTCTGTTTAACATGCAACGCCCCGTCCCTTTGACTGAGAAGAGGTATCGAATGCGCAGAAGCAAACCAATCGCGCGGCAGCCGATGTTTGCGCGCGTGGTTATCGTGACTGGTTAGCGGGGGTGGTTAACGCGCCTACTCGAGCTTGATGTTGAGACTGCGCACCAACGGCCCCCACAGCGTGTCCTCGCGCGCGATCTCGGCGGCGTATTCCGCAGGCGTCGAAGTCAAAGTGCTGCCGGCCTCGTTGTTGATGCGCTGCTGCACCTCGGGCGAAGCGGCCAGCACCCGCAATTCCTTGTTCAGCCGGTCGATGACCGGCTGCGGCGTACCCGCCGGCACAAGCAGACCGTAGCGAAGAACCGCCTCAAAGCCCGGGATCGTCTCGGCGACCGTCGGCACGTCGGGCAGTATCGGAATGCGCGCCGTCGATGTCATCGCCAGCACCTTGAGCGTGCCCGCGCGGATCGCTCCAAGGGAGGCAGGCAGCACGCTGAACACCGACTGGATGTGCCCGCCGAGCAGATCGTTGTTAAGCGCCGCCGCGCCTTTGTAGGGCACGTAGGTCACATCGATTCCGGTGCGCGCCTTGAACAGTTCGGCCGACAGATGCGATCCGCTGCCCGGCGGAGACGTGCCGATGCTGAGCTTGCCGGGCTCCCGTTTCGCCAGCGCGATGAATTCGGCAATGTTGTTGGCCGGCAACGACGGATTGGCGATGATGCCGATGCTGGTCGACGCGAACATGCCGACCGGAGCGAAATCCTTGCGCGTGTCGTAGCCCGCGGTCGGGTTGAGCGCGAGATTGATCGTGGTCGAACTGGTGTTGGCGAACACGATCGTGGTGCCGTCCGGCGCGGCGCGGGCGGCGGTACGCATGGCGATGACGCCATTGGCGCCCGGCCGGTTGTCCACTACGACCTGCTGGCCCAGTGCAGCCGCGAGCTTGCTGGCGACGATGCGCGCCAGCGTGTCGTTGCCGCCGCCCGGCGGGAACGGAACGATCATGGTGATGGTGCGGCTGGGGAAGTCTTGCGCGACCGCGGGGGAAATTGTCAGCGCGGCCAGGACCGCGAGCATGAGGGCGATGGCGCGCATCATTCCACCTTCAGATTGAGCTTGCGGATCAGCGCGCCCCACCGTGCGTCCTCGCGCTCGATGTCGGCCCGGTATTCCTCCGGTGACGATGGCATCGGATCGCCGCCGTCCGCGGCGATCCGGGCGCGCACGTCGGGCGTATCGATGCCGGCGCGAAGCGCCAGATTGAGCCGCTTGATGATCGGCTCCGGCGTGCCGGCTGGCGCCAGCAGGCCATAGTTGAGCCCGGACACGAATCCCGGCAGGCCCGCCTCCGCCGACGTCGGTGTTTCGGGCATATGGCTCGACCGCTTCTCGGCGAGCACCGCCACCCCCTTCAACGAACCCGCCTTCAGCATGCTCATCGCCGGCGCCAGCACGTTCAGGCCGAACTTGACGTGGCCGCCAAGCAGATCGGTGGTGAGCGGGCCGGTGCCTCGATAGGTGACGATGGTAATGTCGATGCCAGCCAACGACTTGAACAGCTCGCCGCCGAGATAGGCGCTGGTGCCCGGCGGCGGTGTGCCGATGTTGATCTTGCCCGGCTCACGTTTGGCCGATGCGATCAGTTCGGCAAGTGTCTGCTCCGGCGCCGAAGGATGCGCCATCAACACGATCGGCGTCTGCGAGATCAGCCCGATCGGCGCCAGATCCTTGAGCGTCTGATAGCCGGGATTGACGTAGAGGTTGGGATTGATTGCGATCGAACCCGATGTCGCCATCACCAGCGTGTAGCCGTCGGGCGCGGACTTCGCGGCGACGCGCGTGCCGATGACGCCGGCGGCTCCGCCTCGGTTGTCGATGATTACCGGCTGGCCGAGTTCGGCGGCCAGCTTGTCGGCGACGATGCGACCGATCACATCGACGCCGCCGCCGGCCGGGAACGGCACGATCAGGGTGATCGGCTTGGTCGGATAGTCCTGCGCAAACGCGGACGCGGACACGGACACGACGGCCAACACGGCTGCCGCAACAATTGAACCCACTCGCATTATTCCACCTTCAGATTGAGTTTCTTGATCAGAGTGGCCCACTTGCGCTCCTCCTGATCGATGTCAGCGGCGTACGCCTCCGGCGTCGAGGTCAATGGGTCGCCGCCCTCGTTGTTGATGCGCTTCCTCACATCGTCGGACACGGCAATCGCCTTCATCGCGGCGTTGAGCTTGTCGACGATAGGGCGCGGCAGCCCCACAGGTCCGAGCAGCCCGTAGTGCAGCACCGACTCGAAGCCCGGCAGGCCGGACTCGTGCGAGGTCGGAATGTCCGGCAGCATGCTGAAGCGTTGTTTGTCGAGAATCGTAATGCCCCGCAAAGTACCGGCGGCGAGATTGCCCATAGCCGGCGGCAGCACACCGAACGCCATCGGCACATGGCCGCCAATCAGATCGTTCATCAGTTGCGCAGTGCCCTTGTAGGGCACGAGGGTCGCCTGCACGCCGGTGATCGACTTGAACAGTTCGGCCGAGAGGTACCCGCCGGTGCCGACCGCCGACGTTCCGATGTTGAGCTTGCCGCCTTCCTTGCGGGCGAACTCGACCACCTCGCCGATGGTCTTGGGCGCGAACGTCGGATGCGCCAGCAGCGCCACCGGCATCGACGCGAACAAGCCGATCGCGGTGAAGTCCTTGCGCGGATCGAACCCCGAATTGGCGTAGAGACTCGGATTGATCGAGATCGAGCCGGTGTGGCCGAGGAACAGGGTGTAGCCGTCCGGCGCGCTGCGAATCGCCGCGCGGGTGCCGATCAGGGCCGAGCCGCCGACGCGGTTGTCGACGATCACCTGCTGGCCGAGTGCGGCGGACAGCTTCTCCGCGACGACTCGCCCGAGCACATCGACGCCACCGCCGGGCGGATACGGCACGATCAGCGTGACGGTCTTGTTCGGGTAGTCACCTTGCCCGGCGGCGGGACCAAGTGTGGCAGCCATGGCCACGATCCCCACCGCGGCGAACGTCAGAATCCCTGCCTTGAGGCTCATGACCTTCCTCCCGATCTTTTTTCAGTTGCTCAAAATAGCACCGCCGGCCCTTCTGCGAAGGGCCGGCGGCTCTAATTCGGGTGGTGGCTCGAGCTTGAGGCCCGCAGTTCAGTGGAGACTTTGCCGGTCTCCGAACCGGAGACGCTCGATCTCATCCTTTGCCAGCAACTTTTTACGCTTCAGTTCCGCAATCCTGAGGTCATCGGATGATGGATGGATCATCGCATCCGCGATTTCGTTTTCCAGTGCCCGATGCTTCCGTTCAAGCTCAGAAAGATGCCCTTGCATGGTCATGTTGGAGTGGCTCCTTAGGATAGTTGGCCGAAACACCCCTGACCCAGGTAATTTGCCACGACAGGCGCGGCAAGTCGAACGCCGTTTCGAACGCCGTTTCTTGTGCAACGCGGAAAGCCCCCATTATTCTGGCCGGCCGCGGGCAGCCCGTTGACGCGGATGGGCCTTGAGAAAAACATCATAATTGCCTATTTCTTATCAAGGCGCCGGCCAGCACACGATCCTGGCGGACGCTCGTCCCGCTGCGTTGTGAGCCGTGAAAGCGATGGGAATTCAAGACTTTGTGTTGATCTCGGGCTCTGCGCCGGCGGCCGGCAGCGCCGCCAACGTGGCCCATGAGGCGCTTCGTGTGGCGGCAGCGATGAAGCAAGAGGACGAAGCCGAGTTGCGGATGCAGTTGGCGCAGTTGCGCCAGGAGCATCGTGACCTGGACGTCGCCATCGAGGCGCTCCACAACGCTCCCGGATCCGACCTGCTGCAGGTCCAGCGCCTGAAGAAACGCAAGCTCCACCTGCGTGATCGTATCATCCAGGTCGAAGACCAGATCACCCCGGACATCACCGCCTGACGGGCGCTGGAGTACCGTCGGTGAGGCTTTCAGCCGCGCCCTTTACCTCCGGTTAGGTACGGCTACTGGAAGCCACGGCCCCGCCAAAATTCCCAGCAGATGATAGACTTTTGACGGCCGCTCTGCTATTTGCGCCCCGACTCGGGAGCTATTTTAGCCCTCCCACACCCGCCAATCAGACTGCCATTTAGAAGGAAAGACGCGTGCAGGTTCTCGTTCGTGACAACAACGTCGATCAGGCGCTCAAGGCGCTGAAGAAAAAGATGCAGCGCGAGGGCATCTTCCGCGAGATGAAGCTCCGCGGTCACTACGAAAAGCCATCGGAAAAGAAGGCACGCGAGAAGGCGGAGGCGGTTCGCCGCGCGCGCAAGCTCGCGCGCAAAAAGATGCAGCGCGAGGGCCTGCTTCCGATGAAGCCCAAGCTGATGCCGGGCGCCCCTGGCGCCGAGCGCACCGGCCGTGGCGGTCCCGTACGGGGCGGCGCCGGCCGCGGCGGCGCGGGTTACGGCGGCGGCGGTGGATTCGGCGGCGGAGAGTTCGGCCGCTAGCCTTCCTGATTATTTCAGATTTTCTGCTCATGGCGCGGACCACCAAGCGGCGGTCCGCGCTATAGTTTTTGCGGGCTCCGGGCTATCGTCGAACCTTCGCCGTATTCATTGGGTGAACAGCGGGGGTCGCAGCCGGCCGCGACGGAACCCAAGCCGGACCAGATTGATCGAGCCCATGATCACGACGACGCAGCGAATGCTTCGCGCAAGTCGGGCCGGCACAAGTCGGGCCGCGCCCGTTGGCGGCTGGCGCGCCCTCGAGAGCATCGCCCGTACCGTGGCCCTGGTGCTGCTGGCCGGCGCCGCGGCGGCCGGTTGCCAGACCGTCACCGGCTCGCAAACCACCGAGGTCGAGGACAACCAGTTGGCCGCCTCGCCGGCCAACATCGCTTCGCTGTCCGGCGTGGTGCAGAACAATCCGAACGACCCGCAGGCCTACAACATGCGCGGTTCGGTGTTCGGCCAGTCCGGCCGCAACGACGAAGCGCTCGCCGACTTCAACAAGGCGATCAGCCTCGATCCGAACTACAGCCAAGCTTACGGCAATCGGGGGCTGATCTATCGCAAGACCGGCAAGCTCGATCTCGCGCTGGCCGACTACAACAAGGCCATCGCCCTCGATCAGGGCTACGCGGTTGCCTATCTCGGCCGCGGCATCGTCTACCGATTGCGCAAGGACACCCTCGACGCCTTCAAGGACTTCAACAAGGCGATCTCGATCCGCCCCGACAACGCCGAGGCCTATTACAATCGCGGAATGCTCTACCAGAGCCAGAAGCAGCATCAGTTCGCCATCGACGATTTCTCGACGGCGATAGGACTGTCGCCGAGCCAGGCCGAGCCCCATGTGGCGCGCAGCCTGAGCTACATGGCGGTCAACGATCTCAAGTCCGCCGCCAGCGACCTCGACGAGGCGGTCGCGGCCGAGCCGATGAACATATTGGCCTGGACCACCCGCGCCTTCGCCTACGAGCGGCTTGGCGACAAGGAGAAGGCAGCAGGCTCGTATGCCAAAGCGCTCAACATCAACAAAGATCACGAGCCGGCAAAGCAGGGTTTCGCGCGGGTCGGCGGCAAGATGGGCCAAGCCTACCAGACGTTCTGACGAACTCAGCGCCCGAGCCGGTCCCACATCGCGGCGGCAGCGGGCCAGCGCGCCCGCAGCGATGCGGTGCGCTTCCGCAGCCTGCGCTTCTGGACATCGCCGCCGCTGGCGAAGCCGGAAACCACTTGGCATGCAAGCAGCGCCAGCAGGCTGAAGAAGATGAGTTCGAGTAGTTAAAGTGGGCTGTCCACCATGAAGCTGAAGCGCGGCGAATAGAACAGAAAGGCCGCCGCGAACGCAGCCACGATCGCCACACACATCGCAGACACGCTGCCGAAGCGAAAGGTTATCAGAGCGGTCGGCACGAAATACACGAAGATCAAATGGTTCTGCTGGAGCCGCGCGTCCAACAGCCACAGCACAAGTGTCGTGGCGGCAAGCAGCGCCGCCGACGCCGTGATGGGCGTGCCCCATCGGCGAAAGAAAGACTGTCTGCTCGCAATAATCTCCGAGTCGGCGTGCACCGACATGGCGGCATCCCCAGACGTCCCCCCGCCGCCCCACCCACCGGCGTGGCAGAAGCCCAAGTCTAGTCGGCTCGGATTTGCGGCGCCAGCCTCAGAATGCGTCCGAACCGATGAACTGCCGCACCGCATCCATCGCGCCGTGCCGGTCGAGGTCGTGATGGGCGCCCTGGTCAAACCGCACGAAACGCTTGGGTTCATTGGCGAGCGCAAACAGCCGCTCTCCGAGCACGAAGGGCACCACGCGGTCGCGTACGCCATGCAGAATGAGCAACGGCGCGGTGACCTTGCCGATCCGCAAGTCGGAACGGAACGGATCCTTCATCAGCAGCCGGACCGGCAGGAACCAGAACGCCCCTGCTCCCACGTCCGCCGCCGAGGTGAACGGCGCCTCGAGCACCAGCCGGCCGATCCGTTGCGTCGCCGCGAGCGCCACCGCGACGCCGGTGCCGAGCGACTCGCCGAACACCACGATCCGCTCCGCCGGCGCACGCGCGGTGGCAAAGGCATAGGCCGCCTGCGCGTCGGCAATGAGGCCGGCCTCGGACGGGCTGCCGGTCGAGCCGCCGTAGCCGCGATAGCTCAGCGCAACGAGCCCATAACCATCCCCCAGCAGTGCGCGGAAACGATCGGCGCGCCCACGCAACGAACCGGCATTGCCGTGGAAATAGAGCACCAGTGGCTTGTCGCCGCGCTGCGGCGCGTACCAGACGATCACCTTTTCGCCGTCAGCGAGGTCGAGCACGAACTCCTCGACGCCGGGCAGACCGGCCTGGAATGGCGATGTCCGCGACTTGTCGGGATGAAACAGCAGTGAGCGCTGGCCTACATAAGCCAGGGCGACGAAGCCGCCGAACGCAGCAACGGCTGCGATGAGCCATTTCAGAAGAATCATGAGAGATTTCTTCTGGCGCCCGCGGCCGCGCCGATATCGCCTGGCTACATCGCCTTGACGATGCTTTCGGTCATTTTCTTGGCGTCGCCAAGCAGCATCATCGTGTTGTCGCGATAGAACAGCGGATTATCGATACCGGCATAGCCGGAGGCGAGCGAGCGCTTGATGAACATCACGGTGCCGGCCTTCCAAACCTGCAGCACCGGCATGCCGTAGATCGGCGAGGTCTTGTCTTCCTCCGCCGCCGGGTTGGTCACGTCGTTGGCGCCGATGACGAAGGCGATGTCGGCCTGGGCGAACTCGGAGTTGATATCTTCAAGCTCGAACACTTCGTCATAAGGCACGTTGGCTTCGGCCAGCAGCACGTTCATGTGGCCCGGCATGCGCCCCGCCACCGGATGGATGGCGTACTTCACTTCGACGCCTTCCTTCTTCAGACGATCGCCCATTTCGCGGAGTGCATGCTGCGCCTGCGCCACCGCCATGCCATAGCCCGGCACGATGATGACCTTGGTGGCGTTCTTCATGATGTAGGCGGCGTCCTCGGCCGAACCGATCTTAACCGGCCGTTGTTCGCCACCGCTCGCGCCGGCGGCGACTTCGCCGCCGAAGCCGCCGAGAATGACCGAGAAGAAACTCCGGTTCATCGCGGCACACATGATGTAGGACAGGATCGCGCCGGAGGAGCCGACCAGCGCTCCGGTAATGATCAGCGCGGAATTGC
>JAPLPD010000088.1:0-5323 GCA_026400395.1 Alphaproteobacteria bacterium
TCCGCACGACCTTCCGGGAAACGCCGAGGTCTCGGCATATCGCCTTGATC
This sequence comes from Alphaproteobacteria bacterium, assembly GCA_026400395.1. Classification (GTDB taxonomy): domain Bacteria; phylum Pseudomonadota; class Alphaproteobacteria; order Rhizobiales; family Xanthobacteraceae; genus Z2-YC6860. The sequence goes on from JAPLPD010000088.1 coordinate 51, forward strand.
GGCTGACCGTGGACGAAGTAGGCGCGACGGATCTTCGCAATCGTCTCCACGACCAGCATTCCAATCTCGGCTCCCATGAAAATGGAAGCCATTGTGGATCAGCGCCGGGGTCCCGATTGGATGCCGATCACCCCTAAAACGGGGTCCTTATTCCATGCCGAAACACAGTCAGATCTCGCTCGTGGCCGAAAAAATCGATAATTATAAATAGCTTGCCGAGGTGACGCGGATTTTCGCCAATGACAGCCAGACGGCTTTCGACGGTTTTTGGCAACTCTTCTGCGCCCTCGCAGAATGCAAATTGTTCAACAAATCTGTGGAGTGCGCCGCCATGCTGGGGTTTTCTGTGTAAATTCCGAATCTACACGACGGCAACGGAGGGCAATGCAAATGATGTCGAAATCCGAACTGATCGAGAAAATCACAGCCGAACACGAAGGGCTGACAAAGAAGGACGTCAAGGGCGTCCTCGAGTCGCTGGCGACCGTCGGCTACAAGGAATTGAAGAAGTCGGGTGCGTTTCTCGTGCCGGGCTTCGCGAAGTTCGTCGTTATCAAGAAGCCGGCGACCAAAGAGCGGTCGGGCATTAACCCGTTCACCAAGGAACCAACGGTGTTCAAGGCGAAGCCGGCTCGCAAGATCGTCCGCGCCCGGCCGGTGAAGGCCGCGAAAGACGCTGTCTGAGCGCGGTTTTCGTAATGGTGGCCATGGCTCGCTGAATTGCATTGGCTGCGTTAGACGATGCTGCATCAGGCATCAGACCCCCGGTTCCAGCCGGGGGTCGTTGTTGTTTTGGAACCAAGTTGAGGTGATCCACGCGATTCGAATGATCGTATGAGCCACCGGTACTCCATGCACCGACGAGGCGGCGATCATGACCTTTGGATTGGGCTATTTTGCCGCACTGGTGACCATGGTCGCCGCGGACATGGCGTGGCTGGGCGTGATGGCACCTCGTTTCTACAAGCCGACGCTGGGCGACATCATGCTTTCAGGCTTCAACCTGCCTCCGGCGATCCTGTTCTATCTGCTCTATCCGATCGGGATCGTAATCTTCGCCGTCAATCCTGCATTGAAGAGCGGCTCGATCGGTACCGCGCTTTTTTATGGAGCGCTGTTCGGCTTCTTCACCTACGCGACCTACGACCTGACCAACCAGGCGACATTGCGCAACTGGACGGTCCAACTCACCATCGTGGATGTAGCCTGGGGCAGCGTACTGGCCGCGGCCACAGCGGCGGTCAGTTTTTGGGTGGTGACGAAGTTTGTCGGCGCCGTCTGACCGTTTCAGAATTTCGGTAGGGGTATGAAAGGCCGCGTTCGCTTCTGATAGGCGCGAAAGGCATCGCCGCGAGAGCGCAGCATATGGGCCTCCAGTGGCGGAATCCCAGAAACGTGGACGAGAACCCAAAACATGCAAACAGGCGCACCCACTGAGAGCCAGCCGTACGGATGGTGGCCGGCGAGATCGATGGCGATCAGCGGATAGCTGGTCCAAGATAGCCACTCGAAGAAATAATTTGGATGGCGCGACCATCGCCACAAGCCGACGTCGCACACGGCGTTTTTGTTCGCAGGGTTGGAGGTAAACCGCAGCAACTGCCGATCGGCGACCGTTTCCCCGACAATGGCGCCGAGCAGGATCGCAATGCCGACAATGTCCTGAATTCTAAGCGCCGGATCGGGATTGCGCGCGGCCAGCCCGATGGATAGCGCCAGGAGTGCGCCGACGGCGGCTTGCGATTGGAGGAACCAGAACATCCGGCGCGCCGCGTCTTCCCCCCATTCGTTGATCAACTGGCGGTACCGCGGGTCGTCGGCGATCGCTCGCGTGCGCGACGCGATGTGCAGTCCAAGCCGAAGGCACCAGCAGGCCGTCAGAGCGGCAACCGCGATCTGCCGCCAGAGCGGCCACGGGTCGGCGCCGGATGGTGCAACAGAGGCTATGAACGCGACGCCGCCCGTTCCGAATGTCCAACTCACATCCACCCAACCGGAGTTTCCGGTTTTCTGCTGGACGGCCCAGGCAAAAGTCATGATCAGGAATAGCGCCATCCATGCGAACGCCGCCATGATGGCGAAGTCGAGCGTGCCCACGAAGCGCCTAAAGTCGCACGAACGGTTGCATGAATCGGCCGAGCAGGCCGTTCAGACGAAGTTCACCCTGCATAGCAACGAGACAAATGCATTGCACGCCCTTCTCGACGACCGGTTCGTGATCGATGGATTCGTCACCGAGGTCGAAATCGCCCGGTCCGTAGTATCCGCTATCGTGGCTGAACGCGCCGCTCAGGATGCAAGTCATCTCGACGCCGGTGTGGGTGTGCTGCAGCAGCTTGGTACCGGGGCCGGCCTTGAGCAGAAACACCCGCGTGTCGCTGTCGTGTGGCAGCACGATGGGCCTCAGATGGAGAGAAGGGGCGACCCATTTCCAATTGCCAAACCGGTAGGATCGCACGAACTTCGGCAGGCCCGGCACGTCGGCCGTGCTTACAGGCGGAATCCGCGTGGCCGAAGACGGCGCCTCCGGCTCGTCGAGTTGCGCTCGAATAAGCTCGATTGCGTTGTCGGCCATCGGGCTGGGCGGCAAGCCGGTCAGCATGGCACCGCCGGCGTGTTCCATAGCGTGCATGAATGCGCGGCACTGCGGGCAGGCCACCAGATGCGTGGCGATGGCGACGTGCTGTCCGTGGTCGAGCGTGCCGGATGCGAAGGCGCTCAACATTGCGTCGGTAGGATGATGTTCGATGCTCATGATAGTTCGTCCAGCAAGATTCGGAGTCTACCCATCGCCAATCGTAGCCTCGATTTGACGGTACCCAGCGGAATTTGAAGGATACGCGCGATTTCCGCGTGGGCCTTCTCCTCGAAGAACGACAGTTCGATCACCCGCAGCTGTTCATCGGATAGTTCGGCCATGGCGGTTTGCACGCGCTGTCCGATCTGCGACGCCTCAAGCATTGCGTCAGGCAGTTGCGCCTGATCGACCTGGAATTCCAGTTCTATATCGGTTGTTTCGGACACACCGCCCCGGTTCTCGCGGCGGTATGCATCAATCCGCAAATTGCGCGCGATGGTGAAGATCCAGGTCGATGCGCTGGCGTAGGCAGGGTCATACAGCGCAGCCTTGCGCCAGACCGCCAGCATTGCTTCCTGGGCGAGTTCTTCCGCCCGTGCCTCTGTGGAGCCGGACCTTTGTAAAAAGGTTTTTATGCGAGGCGCGAAATACTCAAAAAGTTCGGCGAAAGCGGCTCTGTCCTGGCGAGAGGCGATCTCGTTGATGAGGCGGGCCCAGGGGGGGGCCGCGAAGGCGGTCCGATTTTCATTCGACATTGGCAAAGGACGCCGGATCAAGGAAAGGGCCGCACGCCTGCCGGTGGGTGAAAGATATGCGGCGGGTGAGGTGCGGGCAGCCATAAGCATGGGGGCGGCCAAGTGCATGACCCATCCTACGCAGCGCCGGCTGCCTTGGATCACCCGGTGATCCAATATCCCGGTACGACCGTATTGCTAAGGTAACAACCCGCAGTGCTTTGCGGACGCAACGTGGTGTTTTTGCTAGATCATTGGGCGGCATGCCAGTCCATACTCGTCTCAAGATCGCAATAGTTGGAACCGGGATTTCCGGCCTGTCCGCCGCTTGGCTGCTCAGCCAGCAACATGATGTTACGATATACGAGCGCGCTGACCGGATTGGGGGCCATTCCAATACGATCCTAGCATCGGTGGGTGGCCGCACCATTCCTATCGATACCGGCTTTATCGTGTTCAACCGGAAAACTTATCCCAATCTAACGGCGCTGTTCGAGCATCTTAAGGTACCGGTCCAGGTATCCAACATGTCGTTTGGCGTATCGCTCGATGGCGGCGCGCTCGAATACTCTGGGAGCGGCTTGTCGGGGCTGTTCGGTCAAAAGCGAAATCTGTTTCGCCGCCGCTTCTGGTCGATGCTCGCCGATATCAGCCGCTTTTATCGGGACGCTCCGCTTGATCCCAGGCTGCGCGTCGACGAGAGCATTAGTCTGGGAGACTATCTCGCGAGCGAGGGCTACAGCGCAGAGTTTCGCGACGACCATCTGTTGCCGATGGCCGGTGCGATCTGGTCGGCGACACCGGTCGAGATGATGACCTTTCCGGCGGCAGCCTTCGTCCGCTTCTATGACAACCACGGCCTCTTGCAACTGCGCGACCGCCCGCCCTGGGAAACCGTGGTCGGCGGCAGCCGCGTCTATGTCGATCGGTTGACGTCAGCTTTTGCCGGTCGGATCAGGCTCGACACCGCCGTTAGCTCAATCCGCCGCACCGTACAGGGCGTCGTTATCACGGACTCGAATGGCGATTCGGAGGGTTACGACCATGCTGTCCTGGCAGCGCACGCGGATCAAACGCTGCAATCGCTAGTAGATCCGAGCCCCGCGGAGCGTGAACTCCTCGGTGCCTTCCGCTACAGCCGCAATCTGGCCGTGCTGCACACCGACGAAGGCTTCATGCCGAAGCGGCGGTCGGTCTGGTCGAGCTGGAATTACATAGGCGATAGGGATTCCGCCGGCAGAAGCGTCTGCGTCACCTATTGGATGAACTGCCTGCAGAATATCGAGAGCGATACGCCCCTTTTCGTTACTCTTAATCCGCCCCGCGCACCGCGGGCGGGCTCTCTGTTACACAGCGAGGTCTACGAACACCCTATGTTTGGTCGAAATGCCATCGCCGCGCAACGAAAGTTGTGGTCGTTGCAAGGCAATCGAAATACTTGGTATTGCGGCGCTTATTTCGGTTCGGGTTTTCACGAGGATGGACTGCAGTCGGGACTCGCCGTAGCCGAACAGCTTGGTGGCATCCGGCGCCCCTGGCGCGTGCCGTACGAATCCGGGCGGATCGTACTGAACTCTCCGGCGGGCCTATCCAGCGCCTCGGAGCTGCAGAGATGACGCTCCGGTCGTCGCTTTATATTGGTTCGGTGATGCACAGGCGGCTTCATCCGCGCGTCCATCATTTCCGTTATCGCGCCTTCTGGTTTCTGCTCGATCTCAATGAACTGGATACGCTGTCCGGAATGCTCCGGTGGTTCTCCCACAACAGGGCCAATCTGTTTAGCTTGCATGACAAAGACCATGGCGATGGCAGCGGGACGTCGCTTCGTGTTCAGGTGGAGCAGAAACTTCGCGAAGCGCGGATCGATTGGGGCGGCGGGGCGATCAGCTTGCTCTGCATGCCGCGCACGCTTGGCTACAGCTTCAATCCGCTAAGTATATATTTCTGCGTCCATGCCAGCG
>JAPLPD010000088.1:5427-8394 GCA_026400395.1 Alphaproteobacteria bacterium
CATAATACGTTCGGTGAGCGGCACAGTTATGTCATTCCTGTGGCGCAGCCGAGCGGCGATGTGCGCCAGAGCTGCCGCAAGGTGCTTTATGTCTCGCCCTTCCTGGACATGAGCATGCGCTACGACTTCCGTGTCGCCGGACCGGACGAGCGCCTGGCCGTTGGCATTCGCGTCAGCTCAGTAGACCAGCCGATGCTCAACGCTGTGCTGACCGGAAACCGCAGCGACCTTACCGATAGCAATCTGATGCGCGTATTCGTCAAAATCCCCGCAATCACGATGAAGGTGATCGCCTCCATTCACTGGGAGGCTCTTCGCCTGTGGTTGAAGGGACTTCACCTGCGTCCACGGCCCAAGCCTACTGGGCGCGTTGAGGCGGTCGCCGCCGGGAACCCCGCAGTTTCGGATTGAACATGTCTGTGCAGAATGACCAAGCCGCCACTCGATTGGTGCATTCGGATCGTCGGCCGCTCTCACGCGCGCTCTCAGAAGCGTTTCTGCGGCGGACGTTGCGCGGGCTTGCGTTCGGTCAGTTGACTGTCGATACACCGGCCGGTGAGCGGCTGGTGTTCGATGGGCAAAAGCCAGGCATTCAGGCGAGGCTGGTGATTCACAATTGGCGCTTTCTTTTGCGCCTTGCTGTAAGCGCCGACGTGGGCTTTGCGGAAGGTTATATCGCCGGTGAATGGTCCTCGCCGAATCTGACCGCACTGATCCGGTTTGCGGATGAAAATGAAGCGGCCCTGACGTCACTCGATCAGCCGCGCCCCTGGCTCAAGCTTCGCCATTGGCTCAATCGAAACACGCGGCGCGGCAGTAGGCGGAACATCGCTGCCCATTACGACCTCGGCAATAGCTTCTACGGGCAATGGCTCGACGCGGGGATGAGCTATTCGTCGGCGATGTATTCGTCGGCGGTGCAGTCGCTTGAGGACGCGCAGAATGAAAAGCTCGACCGCGTTATCGATCTCCTTGGCGTGTCGGGCGGCGAGCGGGTCCTCGAAATCGGCTGCGGCTGGGGCGGTCTCGCCGAGCGGATGCTTGAACGGCGATACTGCACGGTAACAGGACTTACCCTATCGTCGGAACAACTGGCGTTCGTGCGGAAGCGGTTCGACGACCGCGGCCTGCTCGGTCGGGGAGAGGTGCGGCTGCAGGACTATCGCGATGTTGGCGGTCAGTTTGATCGCATCGTCTCTATCGAAATGCTGGAGGCGGTCGGCGAATCCTACTGGCCAAAGTATTTTCAGACGTTATGGGACCGTTTGGTCCCGGGCGGGGCGGCCGTGCTGCAGGTCATCACAATCGACGACGCGCGGTTCCACCTGTATCGGCGGCGACCGGATTTCATCCAGAAGTATATTTTCCCGGGCGGCATGCTGCCAACGGTATCCATTATCGGCGAGCAGGCCGCCCGGGCGGGATTGCGGTTGGTTAGCTCGGAACTGTTCGGCGCCAGCTACGCTCGGACTCTCGAAGAATGGCAGCGACGTTTCCAGGCAAACTGGCCGCGGATCCAGGAGCTTGGCTTCGACGAACGTTTCAAACGAACCTGGGACTACTACATTTCCTATTGTCAGTCCGGCTTCGAGACCGGGGCGCTGGACGTTGGGCTTTACAAGCTTGTCCGGTGACCAATTCACCGGCCGCTGTTAGCAAGAAACGCCACGCCGTCTGTTCTGTCCCTAAATTAGCTCTATCGGAAACGCGTTAAGCGAGTCAGGTGGGATTGCGGCTGAAAGCCGCCCAGTCGCCAGATTCCTTCAGTCCATTGAGATGAATCAAGTCCGCCCGCCCGGAAGGGTGCAATCCTGAGCATGGACTGGTGCTGTTCGCGCCTGTGCGCGATGCCATCGGCGTCGCGTTTGACATAAAGCGATAGGTCGCGTGTCTCGATCATGGCCCGAAGTCCTTCAGCCGCAAAGTCCTCAACGTAGGATCACGCGCTCCTTCGAGCGGAACAATCGATCGCCGCTGCGCGCGAGTTCTATGACCACATCCCATTGCCCGGCGGGCGCAGTCACCGCGCCGTGATACTGGCCGGTGCCGTCCGTTTGCATGGTGACCACGCGATCCAGGCGACGATCGGTCGGATGGGTCAGCGACACGGTGGCATCCAGTCCGGTCAACGGCTTGTCGGAGGCGTTTCGCGCCGAAAGCTCGACCCTTCTCGACCCGCCTGCGTCGGGCTGAAGCACGGCGTTGACCCGCCAATGACGCGCCTGCTGGGCTTCTGCCGCTGCTTCTTCGCGTGCAAAGGCTAATCCGGCCTGGTAGGAACTCGCGGTCTCGACTCCGCCGAACGTGGTCACTGCGAAAGTCATCATCACCGCGTTGACGGAAGCGACGACCGCGAAGAATGCAACGAGGCAGGACAGAACTGTCCAGCCCGTCAGTTCTCGCGGCCGCCTCCCGGTTCCCCGACCGGAATGGTTGGTGAGATCAATCATCATGGCCCCCGGAAATGATCGACGGTGCTGGCTTTCGAGCCGTCTTTTGAATCAACGATCGTGAAGGTGAGAGGCGTCGATGGGGCTGATAGGGGCTGATGCGTGGTCAGAAGAGCCCGCAATTCGCGGGTCTGGTCCGGGCTGATGACGATCAGCGGATTGCCGCTTGCGACGGTGTCGCCGACGAGTGTGACGTCGAGTGCGGGCAGGCCTTCGACGGTCAATTCAAACACTCGCGTTTCCAGCGCCTTGTTGATGATGGGGACGGTAAACGCATTCCGGATGGAGCCGTCGGCAAGCCGCACGAATATCGGGTTGCGGTCATGATTGACATTGATGCCCTCGTTACGCCGGGTGGCCAGCGTATAAAGCATCACACTGCGGATTCCCGTGATTGCGGACAGTGATTCCGATCGATCCCGGACACGATTCCTGTGATCTCGGACAGCGGCTCCCATCGACGGCTTCATGGGGTCACGATGACTGCTTGTCGTCAAGGCCGGCGCGCTTGGCGGTA
>JAPLPD010000151.1 GCA_026400395.1 Alphaproteobacteria bacterium
ATCGGCAAACTCCTCAAGACGTTTGCGCCCGAGCAGTGCGCAAACTACTTTCGACATGCCGGATACCGGTGATGACCCAAATCAAATGGAAAACGCTCTAGCGTTTGAAAAATTACGGCGGGTCGAGCGGAAGCTCCGGCTCGTCGCCGCGGCGGCGCCCGCCGCTGGACCCCGCCGCCGCCACATGCGCGAAGGTCCAGTGCACGCGCGGGATCTTCCGGGCGCGGCCGTAAATCACGATCTGTACCGCGCGGCGCGGCCCGTCGGAGCCGGACAGATAGACACTCTCCTCGATCTCGACCCGATCCTCGTAGGCGTTGAAGGTCCAGACGTCGCGGCTCGGCAGCATCAGCATGGCGCCGTGGCCGTCGGTCAGCTTGTTGGCCTTGACCGAAGGATGCAGGTGAAACCGCACCGCGAACTCATCGGCGATATTCGCCGGGATCATGTCGCCGTCGGTGGACACGAACAGGTCCTCGCCTCCGAGGCGATTGCCGGCCAGCGCAACCTTCAGCGCGCGCTGCAGGATCACCTTGAAGCGATCCGCGTAGCCGTCGTGCGAGGTGCGCATGATGATGGCGTCGCCGCGGTCCTCGCGGGTCACCGGGATTTCGGTCGGGCCGCTGACGATCGGCGTGCCGAGCAGCCGCTTGAAGGAGCCGCCTTCGAGGAATCGGCACGACGACGTGTCGTTGAACACCACGGTGGAATGCGCGGCGGTGGCGCGCGCCACCTGACGCCAGGTCTCGCGGTTTGCGCCCGGCAGTCCGCAGTTCACCACGATACGCTGCAGGCCGTGCGACAGTTCGAACGCCAGGCAACCGGCGTGCGCCTCCTGGCTTACGTTCAGCGGCGGCGGCAAGCCGGAATCCATCAGCAACACCAGTTCGCCGGCCTCGATCCGCTGGTAGCCGGAGTGCGGCGCGTTCGACAGCGGCGCGCCGCGGGCGTCGTCATGGGCGAGGATGGTCGCCATCAGGTCGGGCTGCGTCGGTCCCATGCCGTTGAAATGTGCGAAGGCGCCGTCGCCGTGCCGGAAAAAGCGCATCATCGGCATCATGCGGTCGATGGCGTTGTTGAGCTGCGGCGGCGGCGCAAGATTGCGCGCCTGGAACGCGTGACGCAGCGGCAGCAGGTCGAGCAATAGCTCAATCAGCGCTCCGGGATTACGGCTGACGTGCCCGCCGTCCGGCAGGATCTGCCGTTCGATCTCGGCGACCAGTTGCTTCACCGCGCCGCGCATGTGGCGCGCCTGTCCGGCCATGCAGAGAGCCGCATAGGTCAGAGCGATCAGCGCCTGCATTCGCGGTACGCCGTCGCGCGCCTCGATGGCGGTGTGGCGAAGGTAGCGAACCTGCCGCACCAGGCTGCGCAGGAAGCGGCGATAGAATTGATCGTCGGCGTCGTGCAGGATCAGCGGCGCCTGGCTCAGCCACGATGTGACGCGGCGCGCCATGATCTCGGGCTGCCAGGCGGTCTTGTCCCAGGCGCCCTGCACGGCGATCCATTCATCGACCAGGGCGCGAGCGTTGGCGCGCGTGATGCCCGATTCAGCGGCGCGGAGATGACGCAGCCAGCCGAAGCCGAGCAGAGCAGCCGACCATTCCTCCGATGGCGGCGTGATCTGGAACGGCGAGCGGCCGTCGCTGATCACCACCTTGCCGGCGAAGGCGAAGCGGCCGGAGTAGATTTCGCTGGCGCGGGTGCCGTCGGCGGTGCGCAGATCCTGCGGCGCGATCAGCAGCCGGTCGGCCTTGCGCGGGATGAAGCTCAGACGAATGAGCGGATGGCCGCGAAGCCGGCCGGCGATGCTGCGAAGCGTGCGCCGCCCCAGCAGCAGAGACAGCTTGGCCCGTTCCCCCATCGACAGGCCGGCCATGAATGCGCTCGCCTCCCCAAGGATCTCGGGCACCCGCCGCACCCGTCGTATCCAACTTATGTCACATATACCCAAGGCTCAAACGGCGGCCAACCTGCTTAAACCTCGTCATTTTGTCACGATTCGAGCGGCGTAGAAGCCGTCGAGACCGGCCATCCTGGGTTCCTCGTCATAGGACCAGTGACAGGGCAGGGTGCGAAGCTCCCCATCAGGGGTTAGTAGCTCGCCGTGGCCGGCGAGTTCATCGGCTCTGATCGGGCTGCGGCTCACGTCCGGATTGCGGCCAAGCAGGGCTGCGATCTGCGCCTCGCCCTCCTCGGCTTCCAGCGAACAGGTGCAATAGACCAGCGAGCCGCCCGGCTTGAGCAGATTCACAGCGCGGTCGAGCAGCCGCGCCTGCAGGGCAGTGAGCTTCTTCAGATCGATCTCGGACTTGAGCCACGGGATATCCGGGTGCCGCCGGATGGTGCCGGTCGATGAACACGGCGCATCCACCAGGATCGCGTCGAACGGGCCGCCCTGCCATTCCGCGGCATCGGCCTTGATGATTTCGGCGGTGAGCTGCAGCCGCGCGAGATTCTGGCGAACCCGCTCCAGGCGCGGCGCCGATCGATCGACGGCGGTGACCTGCGCGCCGGCGTGCGCCAGTTGCGCGGTCTTGCCGCCGGGTGCCGCGCAGAGGTCGGCGACGGATTTGCCGCGCAAATCGCCGAGCAGCTTTGCCGGCAGAGCCGCGGCGGCGTCCTGCACCCACCACGCGCCCTCGTCGTAGCCGGGAAGCTGCGGGATCGGCCCCGATGCGACCAGGCGCACCGAGCCGGTGTCGAGCACACGGCCTTTGAGCTTGTCCGCCCATCCTTTCGGGTCGCTTTTGACCGTGAGATCGAGCGCCGGTTCCTGGGTGTGTGCGATGGCGATGGCGCGGGCGGCCGCCGCGCCGTAGTGCGCGGCCCAGCGCTGCATCAGCCAGTCGGGTGTATCGAGCCAGACCGTGTCGAGGCCGGCGAGCTGTGCCTTGCCTTCGCGGGCGAGCTTGCGCAGCACGCCGTTGATCAGGCCGGAGTAGTGCGAGGCGAGGGGGTCGGCCTGCGCGAGACGCACCGACAGATCGACCGAGGCATGGTCCGGCACGTCGAGAAACAGGATCTGCGCCGCGCCGATCAGCATGATGTCTTCCACCATCGGCGCAGTCTGCGGCATGCGCTTTTCAAGGCGCGTGTTGAGCAGATGCCGAAGCGTGCCGAGCCGGCGCAGCACGGTGGCGACGATGTTGCGCACCAATGCGCGGTCGCGCTCGGGCAGTGTGTGAAGGCCGCCGGCTTCGAGCTGTTCGTCGAGCGCGCGCTTCTGCCGCAGCACGGCGGAGACGATATCGACGGCAACGCGGCGGGCGGCGAGACCTTGCGGCGGCGGTTTGTCGGGACGGGGGGCAATTGGCATGCGCTGTCATGCCCCGCTTTCACTCGGTCTGACAACGCCGGTGTGTGGTCTTGACCGTCGCCATGCCGCCGGCATCTAAGGATGCATGGCGCATCCGTCCGACCCTTCGCCCAGCAAAAAGCTTTCGCCGCAGGCCGAGCGCGCCCTCCAGGAGGCCGCCGAGCGCCGGGCGCGGCACGAGGCCCAGGCAAAACCCGTTGCCAATGAGGTCGGCGGCCCCGGCGGACCGGAGCCAACCCGTTATGGCGACTGGGAAAAGAAGGGCCTGACCTCGGACTTCTGACCGCAACTAAAAAGTGTAGAGCAGCCCGGCGCGTCCTGGGATCGAGCCTTGCCGGGCTTCAGCGACTCGGTTTACACTAGGATCATGTTCCTTCGAACAAGACTATTATCCGCACGGCACGGCGAGGCAGGCATTCTGCTGGCAGCTGTGACGTTCGCGCTCGGTCTTGGCGTGGGTGCGACGGTCGCCCCAGTCACCGCGGGCCACAACGAGGCGGCGCCGCCAGTAGCCTCGCCCATCGTGCAACCGGCCGAGACCGGAGCCGTACGGATGGCGCATCAAGCCGAGGTGGTGCGCGTGCTCGACGGCGATACGTTCGAGGCGCGGGTGCATCTGTGGCCCGGCCTCGAGATCACCACGCGGGTGCGCTTGCGCGGCATCGACGCGCCCGAGATGAAGGCGCGCTGCGGCGAGGAGCGCGCGAGGGCCGAGGCTGCGCGCGATACGCTTCGCTCGATCCTGGACCAGGGCGAGGTCGGAATCTCCAATGTGGCGCTCGACAAGTATGGCGGCCGCATTCTCGCCGACGCATCGATCCAGGCGACGCCGAATGTTTCGACGGCGCTGCTCGGCGCCGGCGCGGTGCGCCGCTATTCCGGCGGGCAGCGCGATGGGTGGTGTGGGTGAATGTTCTCGCTGATCGCAACCGCGCCAGCGTCCGCCGGATCGCTTGGCGACAGGGATTTACGCGCCGAAAACCCGTCTAGCTCGAGCAAGCCACATCGGCTCCGGCTCGCGCGGTTCGTTCGCGCCGTACCATCGCAGGGCTTCGGCCAGAACACTTCTGCAATCATCGAGCGTTGGCAAATCACGCGGCGGCAAGCCGTGTGCGTCTAGTGCATCAAGATCTGCGGTTGAGTGCGCCATGATGTGCTCAGATGTTCGTAAGCAGTGCGGTGCTCACTGTTCTGTATGCCGCTCGGCAAGAAAAAATATTGACCGGTAGTCCCGATGCGGATGCAGGGGATGCAGAACTTCCTGGCGGATCACACGGAAGCCGGCCCCGCGAAGCAGGGCCGGATAATTGTGCAGCAGCATGCCGTCGCGAAACACAACCGACTGCCGCGGCTCTGTCGAATAGGGAAAGTACCGGCCGGTGATCCGGCTGCCACCGTTGGGTTCGAAGATCAGCACATATCGGGCTCCGGCCGCGTGAGCGAGGCGATAGGACTCGGCCAGCACGTTCGGCAACACCAGCGTCCCGGTGTTGAGATGGGCGAAACATCTGCCCGCTAGATCGCAGCCGGGTAGGAAATCCAGAATGTCGCTGGCGGCGAACGTCGGGCCGGGAAATTCCGCCCGGTTCAGCGCGGCGGTGCCTTGCGACCGATCCACACCGGTCGCGGCGAACCCGACCTTGTGCAACTCGTTCTCCAGCCAGCCGTAGAGACAACCGAAGTTGATGACGGTCGGGACGTTGAGCGCCTTGATCGTGTCGAGACAGAAGTGGCCGCGGAAGACGATCTCGTCCATGCCTTCCCGATGGAAGGCGGTCTTATAGTCGCGCCAGTGCGGCGCGACAATCAAGGTGAGAATCCCGCGACAATCAGGATGAGAATGCGCCGCTGCTGGGGTGACGAAGGGAGGGCGGAGCCCGACCGGAGGCGCCCCAGCAGCGGCGGCGTGCGCCCGTAGGGCCGCGTCTGGC
>JAPLPD010000279.1 GCA_026400395.1 Alphaproteobacteria bacterium
ACACGGACAATGCCCACGCAGCCGGATTGGTCCGTATTCCTCGGACAGCCCGCCCAAGGGGCCGCATCTGGAAAGCAATCATCGGCCTTGCCGCGACGGCGACAGTGCTGCTGTCCACCTCGCCAGTATCCGCGCAATACGGGCCCAGCGCCGGCGACCCCCGCAAGAAGCTTACTCCGCGGAAAAAGCACGCCCCTCCGCCCAGCAACATTCACGACTGGCGCGGCCTCTCGGTCGACCTTGGGGTCACGCGCCCGCTCAACTTGCACATCCTGATCACCAACGGCACGACGCGCGTCGGGCTATTCAACCTGACCGGCATCCACCTCGCCGGCACGGTCACGTATCTGTTCCAGAATGGCCATTTCGTTCTTGGACCTCGCGCGAAATTGTCCGGCGGCTGGATCGAGAGCATGCCGTTCGACTACACCGTCCGCACCAACGCATCGGCGACCTTCGGCGGCGAGGGCGGCATCGCGGCGGGCGCGTGGTATTTCTACGCATTCGGCGCCGGCGGCGCCGCCTCGCTCTCCGCCGAGCGGATCGGCATCGGCCGAGCCAACAACATCGTTCCCGCGTATGAGCTTGGCGCGGGCTTCCGTTACGCGCTGCCGGATCGCTGGTACGCCAAGACCGAACTCACCTACACGACACTGGGCGACCAGCGTCTTGGCAACGAAACCTTCGATGCCAAGCCTTACTACGCGTTCACCGCGGGTTTCGGCTTCCAGTTCGCAACCCGGTGATCGTCTAGAGCGTTTCATGGTTAGCTTGCAGCACTCTCCACGTCATGCCCGGCCTTGTGCCGGGCATCCACGCATTTCTTCGCGGGAAACAAGGCGTGGATGGCCGGGACATGGGCGAGCACAGCGACGCCGTCCTTCGGAACTCTGATTCCATATAGCCGAAAAAGCTCTAGTTCGACGCGGCGCCGGCCATGAACTGCGCCAGCGCATTCTTCTCGGTCGTGCTGAGTTTCAGCCCAAGCTTGGTTCGCCGCCACAACACATCGTCCGCCGTGCGCGCCCATTCGTGCATCATCAGGTAGCGCACTTCGGCGGCGCTGAGCGGCCCGAAGAACGGAGCGATATCAGAGCGCTGCGTGGCCTCGCCCAACACGCGATCGACCCGCGTGCCATAGGCGCGGGTGAGACGCCACGCCTCGGCCTCGCCGAGAAACGGCCACGCGCGCAACGTCTGCGCCACCCTCGCCTCGATCGCATCCCAGAGAAAGTCGCCGCCCGACAGCCGCGACACCGCGGTCCAGGGCGCGCGCAACTGGAAGAAATGCGACAGCTTGCCCACCGCATCCTCGGACAACCGCCGATGCGTGGTGATCTTGCCGCCGTAAACAGTCAGCACAGGCGCCGCGCCATGCCGCTCGTCGAGCACCAGACGATAATCGCGGGTGATGTCCTCAGGCACATCCTTTCCGCCGCTCGCGTCATAGAGTGCGCGCACGCCGGCGAACGCCCACACCACCTGGTCCGCATCGACCCGCTCGCGAAAAAATCCGCTCACCGCGCGGCACAGATAAATCACCTCCTCGCCGCTCGGCGCGACGGAATCGAGCGAACCGGTGAAGTTTTCGTCCGTCGTGCCGATCAGGGTGAAATCCTCCGCGAACGGCAGTGCGAATATCATGCGCTTGTCGTCGTTCTGGAAAATATAGCCGCGGTCATGGTCGAACAGCTTTCGCACCACGATGTGGCTACCCTTGGCGAGCCGCAGCGGCGGTCGGCCCTCCATACGCAGAACGGTCTCCGCCACGATGCCGGCCCAGGGCCCGGCGGCGTTGACCAGCACGCGCGCGGTGACCGCATAGCGCCGGCCCTGCGCGTTCAGGATCAGCTTCCAGACGTCCTCGCGCTCGGCGCGGGTGACGCGGGTGCGGGTGCGGATTTCGGCGCCGCGCTCGGCGGCATCCAGGGCGTTGAGCACGACCAGCCGGGAATCGTCCGACCAGCAATCTGAATACTCGTAGCCGTAGCGGAATTTCCGCAGCAGCGGCTGACCCGCGACATAATGGGTGAGATCGACGCCGCGGGTGCCCGGCAGGATTTTCCGCGCGCCCAGGAAATCGTAGAGCAACAGCCCAAGCCGCAGCATGATCGGCGAGCGCGGCCCGGGAATCACGGGCAGTACGAAACGCAGTGGCCGGATCAGATGCGGCGCCATCCGCAGCAGCACCTCGCGCTCGATCAGCGCCTCGCGCACCATTCGGAACGCGCCGTGCTCGAGGTAGCGCAAGCCGCCGTGGATTAGCTTGGTTGAGGCCGACGAGGTCCCCGAGCCCAGATCGTTCTGCTCGAGCAACAGCACGCGCAGGCCCCGGCCCACGGCATCGCGGGCGATGCCGGCGCCGTTGATGCCGCCGCCGATGATGGCGAGGTCGTAGTCGGCCATGCGATCCTTGATTCGGGTGTGAAGCAGAATGCGCGGCTCGGGCCGCCGGCTCAAGGCCGGGCACGCACGGTCCTAGGGGGTGCCGTGAGCCGTCACCATTTGCTCCCACAGCGTCGAGCGGTCAGCGTCGAACACGAGAGGCAGATCGAGCGGCGCGGTGAACCAGGCATTGATGCCAAGTTCGCCTTCGAGCTGGCCGGGCGCCCACCCGACGTAGCCGAACGAGATCATGTATTTTCGCGGCCCGTTGCCGTCGATAATGTCGTGCAGGATTTTGGGTGAAGCGGTGGTCGCAATCTCGCTGGTGACGGCTATGCTCTCCGGTAGCCGATAATCGGTGGTGTGCAGCCCGAAGAACAACTCCGGCTGGATGGGACCACCGGAAAACAGCGGAAACGTGCCAGTCACACCCTCGCGCCTCTCGCCGAGGACAGCGAACAGGCTCTCCCACGGATTCTCGCCGGCCGGCCGGTTGATCACCAGGCCCATGCTGCCTTCCGGACCGTTCCGAACGATGACAATCACGATCTTCTGGAATCGGGCAGCCGGCATACCGGGTGCGGCCACCAGTATGCGGCCCGCGAGAGACGGCGCCGGCGCCTGGCCGATTTTTGCGTCCGGCTCGGCCGCGCCGAATAGCGCCGTCGGCGCCATCACGGCCGTCAGCAAAAACAGAAATCGCAACGCTGAGCGGACCGGGAACGGCATCGGCGGGATCAATAACCGCCCGCGCCCGTTCGCGCCAGCGCATTGTCGTTCACAAACGCGCGCGCATCCAGGTCAGGAAAAGTCGGCGGGGCTCAGATCGTAAGAGCCCCTGCTGCCGCGCTTGTAGACCCGGTTTGCGGTCGCGCAGATCACATCGCGATGGGAGTCGAACGCCTGCAGCAAACTCTCCTCGTCGGGACGGATGCCCGGCTGCAACTGTTGCAGCGCGCCGGCTGTGACGAAGAAAGAGGTTTCCATCGCCTGCTCGTATCCCCAAAATCGGACAGCGTGCCGCGTCGTATCGTAGCTGCGGCTGGTGTTGGGGAAGTTCAATGCCATGGCTCATCCTGCCTTCCGCCCATTGCCGTCAGGAGAACAGCGCCTCGCGCTGCCGCGACAAAGTCAGTTCGCTTTCGGAGGCCACGCGCTCGTGCTTCTCGGCGATGCTCTTGATGCGATACCGCGGATTTTCCGGGCTGCCGTCGGGGGCGGGCAAAAGATGGCGAACTTCATAGGCGCCCGCCGCGGACGGCCGATGGGTCGTGCTCACGAGATCCACAGAATCACCCACACTGAACTTGTGCATCGCGTCGTTCCTCTAGCTAAACCGGTTTTGATCCGTCCGCCTTGAGGCGGGCCGTCGCTGCTGCCGCAAGGCGCGCCAGCACAACAATCAACGCCGCCATCAAGCGGCCTTTCGTCTTCATGAACGTCCTTAAACCCCGCGAAACGATCGCCTGATCAAAAGCCGGGAGGCGTGAGATCACGCGAACATTGTTTCGCGGTTCACCACATCATCCGATTTCGCGGCTGTTGGACGCAATTGTCGGCCTATCGGCCGCCAAATACAAGGAAAACAGAATGTAAATCGCGCCAAAACGCCGTTTTGTCGCACGAAGTACTGGTTTTTGGGCATTGAAATTCTATATAACAACTATGGTCTGAACGTTTGTCGATCGGGCCGTTATTTTCGTCTTCATTTGACGAATTGGAAGCCGCATTCGGCGGCGCTGACACGAATCGATTCAGGAGTATGCGATGTCCCATCAAACGCAGTCCGTTAACCGTGTGCGCGACCAGGCGCAGAGGCAGGTCCACGACCTGAACGGATTTGATTACGGCGCGCCGGCCGAGCTCTATCCGAGCCGCATCAAGAAGGGCCGCGGCCGCATCACCTACAAGCGCTTCAACACCGCCGCCGAGGCTTTGCGTTTCGCCATCGAGGAAATTCCGCCGGCGGTGCTGCTTGGCGCCTATCTTGAGGTCGATGAAGCGCGGTTCGGGGTTGCGGAAATTCGCTTCCTGTATGACAGCGCAGCCTACCCGCTGAAGCGGACGGTGACGGAGGACTGATCGACGCGGGTTTTTTATTCGCTCGAACGCGCTCAAAATCAAAAGCCGCCCCGGATCAATCCAGGGCGGCTTTTTCATGACCCTGTGGTTTTAGATGTAGAGGCTCGCCATCTGCGCTTCCGGATAGCGCGTGCCCTTGACCGATCCCGCGGGCACCGCGCTCGCGATCTCCGCGAGGTCGGCGTCCGTTAGCTTGACGCTGAGCGCGCCGATGTTCTCCAGCATACGCTTGGTCTGCTTGGTGCCTGGAATCGGAATCACGTCACTGCCCTGGGCCAGCACCCAGGCGAGCGCGAGTTGCGCCGGCGTGCAGCCCTTGCGCTTGGCGATAGTCTCGACCTTCTCGGCGAGCGCGCGGTTGTGCGCCAGATTGTCGCCGGCGTAGCGTGGCTGACGCTTGCGGGTGTCGCCGTCGCTCAGCGTCGAGGGATCGGCAATGTCCGATGTGAGCAGCCCGCGCCCGAGCGGCGCATAGGCCACGAACGAGATGCCGAGATCGCGCGTGGTCTTGCGGGTGTCGTCGGCCTGCTCGCGATAGAGCAACGAGAACTCGTTCTGCACCGCGGCGATCGGATGAACCTTGTGGGCCCGCGCGATGGTCTTCGGCGCGGCCTCGCTCAATCCGAGCGCGCGCACCTTGCCCTGCTGGACAAGTTTCGCCATGGCGCCGACGGTGTCCTCGATCGGCACCGCCGGATCGATGCGATGCGCGTAATAGAGGTCGATGGTCTCGATGCCGAGCCGCTTCAGGCTCGCCTCGCACGAATTCATCACGAACTCCGGCCGGCCATCGGCGTATTTGCCGCCGGCACCGCCGAGATTGCCGAACTTGGTGGCGATCACCGCGCTGGAGCGCAGGCCCTTGAGCGCCTGCCCCACCAACGTCTCGTTCTGGCCTTTGCCGTAGGCGTCGGACGAATCGAACATGGTAATGCCGGCATCGAGCGCCTCGTGAATGAGCGCAATCGCGGCCGCGTCCTCGGAGGGGCCGTAAGTGCCGGAAAATGACATACAGCCGAGGCCGATTGCCGAGACGTTGATGCCGCTCTTGCCGAGCCCGCGCTGGGGCAGAGATTGGGCCATGTGATCCTCCTGGGACTGCGGGTTCGAATTTTGCCCGACGATAGACCGGCGCGGCCTGGATCGCCAGCCGCCATCGATATGCTATCGTGAACCACCGAACGGCACGTTTCGGACCCGGGAGTGAAACAATGACCTTGCGTCCTTTCGCAGTCATCGTGGCTGCGCTCGCCTTATCCCCCAGTGCGGCCCACGCGCAATCCTATCCCTCGCGGCCGGTCTCGGTGATCGTCCCCTACCCGGCTGGCGGACCGACCGATCAGGTGGCGCGGCAGATCGCGCCGAAGATGGCGGCCAAGCTCGGCCAGAACTTCGTCGTCGAGAATGTCAGCGGCGGCGGCACCAACATCGCCGGACAGCGTGTCGCACGCTCGGCGCCGGACGGTTACACGCTGTTCGTACACAACCTGCAGATTTCGGCGAACGTCTCGCTCTACAAGTCGCTGCCGTTCGACACCGAGAAGGATTTGCTCGCCATTGCGATGATCAATTCCAATCCGCTGGTGCTGGTCGGCCGCAAGACCCTCGAAGCCAAGACACTGCCGGAACTGGTCGCCTGGATGAAGACCACGCCGGCGCGGATGGGACATCCGGGCGTCGGCTCGACCGGGCATCTCGCCACCGCCCTGCTCGCCCAGGCACTCGGCGTCGAAGTCACCCACATTCCCTATCGGGGCGCGGCTCCGATGCTTCAGGACACGCTCGGCGGTCACATCGATCTGTTTTTCGCCACGCCGCAGCAGGTGGTCGGCCAAGTCGCCGCCGGCGAGGTGAAGGCATTCGGCATCACCTCAAAGGACACCTCGCCGCAGTTCCCCGGCGTGCCGAGTTTCGCCGCCGCCTATGGGCCGAAGCTCGACATCGCGTTCTGGCAAATCATGCTGGCGCCGGCCGGCACGCCAAAGCCCGTGGTCGATGCGCTCGATGCGGCGTTGGACGACGCACTCGGCGATCCCGAAATCCTCAAAGCGTGGGCCGCCAGCGGCATGGTGGCCTATCCCAAGGCGCAACGGACGACGGCCGGCGCTGCCGCTTATCTCAAGCGGGAGATCGAACGCTGGGGCCAAGTCGTGCGCGACAACAAGATCGAAGCACCGGCGAACTAGACTTCGATCTAGGCTTGGCACGCGCGGTGCGAAGCGGCACACTGCCGGCCACACTTTGCAACTATGGAGAACATTTATGGCAGCCCGCATCCGGCACATCGCGCTGTGCGTGAAGGACATCAAGGCCACCGCCGACTTCTACGAGAAGTCATTCGGCCTCAAGCGCAGCGAGATCAAGGAGGGCAAGACCGCCTGGAATTGCTATATGAGCGACGGCGAAGTGAACCTCGCGCTGCTGCAATACAAAGGCGAAGAAGGCTCCGGCGTGCCGAAAGGTTGGACCGGCATCCACCACTTCGGCTTCCAATGCGACGACATGCCGGCGCAGCAGAAGCAGATCGAGAAGGCCGGCGGCAAATTCTTCTTCGATCTGGGCGAGCCCGAGGACGACGGCTTCGAGCGCAAATTCCGCGATCCCGACGGCATCATCTTCGACATCAACTGGAAGGGCTGGCAACTCACCAAGGGCAAGATCAAGAACGCCAAGGGCGGCTTGCGGCCGGCCAAGGCTGCGACGAAACGCGCGGCCGCCGCCCGCAAGAAAGTCGGCAAAAAGACCGGCAAGCCTGGGACAATGACCGGCAAGAAGGCACGCAAGAAGAAGTAGCGCGAAAGACGCTACGGCCGAAGAAGACAACAAGTCGCGCGGCGGGGTTCAGGGGAGGAATGAGATGAAGCGGCTTGTGTACTCGCTTGCGTTGCTGGCGCTGACCGTCACCGGCGCGCAGGCGCAGACTTATCCCACCCGCTCGGCCACGGTGATCGTACCGTTCGCGCCGGGCGGCCCGGCCGACATCACCGGCCGCATCGTCGCCGACATCTTCGCCCGCCACCTCGGACAGCAGTTCGTTGTCGAGAACGTCGGCGGCGCCGGCGGCACCACTGGATCGCTGCGCGCCGCCCGCGCCGCGCCGGACGGCTACACCCTCGTCTCCGGCCATATGGGAACGCATGCCGCGGCACCCGCGCTCTATCCGAACCTCGGCTACAACCCCGAGACCGATTTCGAACCGGTCGGCCTGATCGCCGAGCAGCCGGAACTCCTGGCCGTGCGGAAGGAAATTCCGGCGAACAAACTGAAAGAGTTCGTCGCCTACGCCAAAGCGAACGAAGGCAAGCTCAACATGGGCCACGCCGGCGTCGGCTCGGTGTCCTATGTCGGATGCCTGCTGCTCAATTCGGCGATCGGCATCAAGCCCACCATGGTGCCGTTCACCGGCACCGCGCCGGTGATGAACGCCATTCTCGCCGGCAACGTCGATTACGATTGCGATCCGATCCTTGGCCCGCTGCCGCATGTGCGCGCGGGCACCGTCAAGGCGCTGGCCATCGCCAGCAAAAAGCGCAGTCCGCTGCTGCCCGACGTGCCAACATCGTTCGAGCAGGGGCTGCCGGAGTTCGACTGCGCGCCATTTTACGCGGTGTTCGCGCCAAAGGGCACGCCGAAGGATGTCATCGACCGTTTGGCCGAAGCGCTCAACAAGGGCCTCGACGAGCCGGCGGTGCAGAAGCGGCTTGCCGATCTCGGCGCCGACATCGCCGAGCCCAACCGGCGCGGACCGAAGGCGCTGGCCGATCTCGTGAAGAGCGAGGTTGCGCGGCTGACGCCGATCCTGAAGGCCGCCAGCGCCAAGTAGGCGAAACCGGCGGAGCTGCCATTCCCGGAAGGACTGGCGCGGGGGCGCTCATGCGCCTATCTCGGTAGGTATAAGCGCTGCCGCCGGGCGGCGTGGCTTTTCGAGGATTCACCGTGCCAACCAATCTTCGCCCACCGCGCGATACCGTGACCACAATGGAGGCCATGAAGCGCGGCTTCTTCGGCCGCTGCCCGCATTGCGGCGAGGGCCGGATGTTCCGCGCCTTCCTCAAGGTCGCGGACGAATGCCCGGCCTGCGGCGAAGAATTGCACCACCAGCGAGCCGACGATTTCCCCGCCTACATCGTCATCGTGATCGTCGGCCACATCCTGGTGCCGCTCGTTCTGCTGGTCGAGACCGAAATAGCACCGCCGTTCTGGGTCGGCATGACTCTGTGGCCGGCGGCCGTCGCAATCCTGACGTTTGTCTTGTTGCAGCCGGTCAAAGGCGCGGTGGTCGGACTTCAATGGGCCATGGGCATGCACGGCTTCGATCAGTCGAAGCAGCAGCGTGCCGCGCCCGTCCCGTTCGCGGCTTCCAAGTACCAGCGCTAGGTCGCGGTTATCCCCATCGCCTCGGCAAACGCCGCCCGAACCTCGGGCGGCTGACCGTAGTGGTGGCGGAATTCCTTGAGCCGCTGACGCAGCAGCGGATCCTTCTGAAACTCGGCGAGCGTGATGCCGAGCGTGTTCAGCTCGCGCGACATGTCGGGCAGATCGATGGACCGCGCCTTCGCCGGATCGCGGATGACACCCCAGGGGTCGCGGCCCGCCTGGATCGCCTCCAGTTCCTCGAAGAAGCGGTTGCGCATCATGGTGATGCCGACGTCGCTGGAGCGCAGATGCTCATGGGTGCGGTCGGCGATGGCACCCTGCCCGACCCAGGCGACGATGTCCTGGTTGATGACGTGGCTGGTGATCCAGCGGCCGTCCTCGCCCTTGAGCGGACTTTTCCAGGTCGGCACCGAGTTCTGCACGTAGGGCTCGCGGCCCTTCGGCACGCGCACGAAAAACCACGCCACCGATAGCGTGTTATCGTCGTCCACCGGGACGCGCCATTCGAAATGGCGGCCGAGATAGAAGCCGTTCGGCCACAGCGCGACGCGACCGACGGTCCAGTATTTGTCCTCCTCGCTCTGGCCCTCGCGGACGCGCTTGTAGGTGAAGCCGTGATCGAACTCCTCGAACTTTAGCTTCAGATGCTTCGGAGCGTTGGCATCGCTCCCCTTCATCCGGTTGCTCCAGTTGTCGTGCATCCATTCGAAATGCACCGGATCGATGGAGTTCTCCTGGGCTTGGAACCAGTTGCATGGCACGTCGGCCAGCACGATCTCGCGAAATCCGTTCTGCCAGTTGAACGGCTCCCACACCGGAAGTTCGGGCGCCGGCAGCGGTCCCATGTAGGCCCACAACAGGCCGGCACACTCGCGCACCGGATAAGCCTTGATGCCGCAGCCGGCCTTCGACGGCTTCGGATTGGTGGTGTCCTCGTAGGGCTGATCGATGCAGGCGCCGGACTCGTCGTAGCGCCAGCCGTGGTAGCTGCAGCGGATGCCGGTATCCTCCACCCAGCCGTAGGACATGTCGGCGCGCCGGTGCGGACAGTGACGGTCGACCAGACCGTACGTGCCGGTCAGATCCTTGTAGAGTACGAGGTTCTCGCCCATCAGCCGGATCGGCTTGATCGGGTTCTTCTCCAACTCGCTGGCGCCGGCGATCGGCTGCCAGTAGCGGCGCAGCAGATCGCCCATCGGCGTGCCTGGACCGACGCGGGTGAGCAGATCGTTGCGGGCTGCGGTGAGCACGGCTTCCTCCGGTCCAGGGCGTTTTCCCCATTGTGTTGGCCGCCAGCCAGGGGAGCAAGGCCCAAATGGCGGAGGCGGACCAAAGGAACAAATGCCGCTGAGGCGGCTTCAATTCAGGTCGCCGCTGCACTAGCTTTACAGGGTTGAGTACAGGAGGCCGTGTTGAGTGATACCCCGGATACAGTGCTGTGGGCCCTGGTTGTCTCGGCCTACCACCTTGAGAAGGTCGACCCAAAGCTGCCGACCGAGATCGCGGAAATCCGCAAGCTTTTGTCGCTGTACAGCGCGGAGACGGTCTCCACCTATTTCCTGAAGGCCGAGATCACGTTCGCGCCGCCGCGAACGCTGGCAAGCGCCCAGGCGCTCTATGAGCACTATGGCGTCGATCCGACCGGCCTCGAAAAGATGTACGAGCGGAAGCCACAATGAGCCTAAGACGCCGCCTTCTTCTGCAAATGCGGGAAGCGCTCGGTCAGCAGGCTTCCCGGATAATACGTCGGCTTGAATGCCGCATGGGCGCGGATCATGTCGTACCATTTGGCGACGCGCGGCAGATCGGCCCAGTCGCCCTCTCGGTTGAGGTCGGCCATCCGCACGATCGCCGGCATCACCGAAACATCGGCGAGCGTGATGTCCTTACCGAGCAGCCACGGCCCGCCTGAGTCGCGGATCGACTCGTCCATGCGCTCGTAGCTGCGCCGCAGCCGCATCAGAGCGGAATCCATTTCCTTCTGCGGAAATCCGCTGCGGCCCATCGCCAGCATGAACTCCTTGCGCAGCGGCTTGCTCTCGGCAAACGCCAAAAACTCCGCCTCGCTCATCGCCGCGAAGCGCGGCAGGAACGCGAGGTTGAAGGTCGGCACCCGCACCGCCGCCGCCGGCATCTCGTCGATGAAGCGCATCAATGCGCGCATCGTCGCGCGCTTGACCGGATCGCGTGGGGTGAAATTCGCCTGGTCCGGGAACACCTCGTCGAGATATTCGACGATGACCGAGGAATCGATGACGACATGGCCGTCGTGCTGCAGCGTCGGCACCACGCCGTTCGGATTGAGCGCGAGATATTCGGGCTTGAGCTGATCGCCGGCGAGCAGGTCGAGCTTGTGCTCCGCGAACGGCAGACCCTTGGCGTTGAGCACGAAGCGGACCCGCTGCGAGCAGGTCGATTGCGGCGCGTTGTAGAGCGTGAAGGGCATCGGCGTTTACTCGGTTGCTAGGCGCATTGCGTCGGCGATGCAGCAGCCCGTTCGATCACTGCAGCTAAAACGTCGATTGTAGCTTGAGCGTGTCGAGCCGGTTGACCGACGGCAGTTCGACGCGGCGCGTCTCGGAATCCGACAGCACGTCGAGCGGCACCTTCACGCCGGCCGCACCGAGCGCCCAGATCTTGCGATAAAGCTCCGACAGCGTGCGGGTCTTCTCGCCGTTGACGCCCACGATGATGTCGCCGCGTTGCAGCCCCGCCGCCTGCGCCGGGCTGCCCGGCGCGACGCGGCCGACGAACAGCCGCCCCTGCGCCACCTGCGCGTTGAGGCCGAGCCACGGCCGGCCGGCGCCGGCGATGCGCCCCTTGTCGAGCAGATCGGCGAGGATCGGCCCAAGCAGATCGATCGGCACGAACATGTTGCCGGGGCTGGACTCGTTCTCGCCGTTGGCGTCGCCGACGATCAGCGATCCTACGCCCACGAGCTTGCCCTCGCGGTTGATCAGCGCGGCGCCGCTCCAGGCCGGATGCGGCGGGCTGGTGAAGAACGCGCCCTCGACCAGATACTCCCAGCTTCCGGTGAACTCGCGGCGGCTCGCCACGCGAACCGGCAGCACCGCCTCGGCACCGCCGTAGCTCGCCACCAGCGCCGGGTCCTGCGCCTTGAGGTCCGCCGCCTTGCCGAACGCCAGCGGCTTGATCTTCGGCGGTTCGAGCGTCCGCAGGAGGCCGAAGCCGGTCTCGTGATCGTAGCCGACCACGATCGCCGGCAGCGTGCGGCCGGCGTTGGTGATGACCTCCGCCGACTGCGCCTCGACCATCAGATAGCCGATGGTCAGCACCAGCCCGCTTTCGTCGATGACGATGCCCGAGCCCTGGCGTTCGCGGCCGAGGTTCGACACCGAGGTGCCGTCGGGATTGATCAGGGTCTTGACCTGAACGACCGCCGAAACCAGCTCGTCCAGCGTGGAGCGCTGCGCTTGCGCGAAGACGGGCGCCGAGGCGGCCAACCAGAAGGCCAGAACAAATCCGGCGATGCGATGAAAGGTGCCGATGCGAACGTGGCCCATAACCCGCCCCAAATGATCCGCCTCAATAACCGCCCATGCGAACGGCCGGATTCGATCGGCCGGGTGCATTATAACGCGACCGCAATAGGTGGCATCTCACGTTTACGGCAGATCACCGCTCATATTCGCGCCGCGCGGCCTTGGCGCTAGGCAACCGTGCACGCCTCGTCGAACGCGAAACGGTAGTCCTGCGGCGGCAACGTCGATGGATCGCCATGACCCAGGCAGCAAAGAAAATTCGACTTGAAGCGCCCGTCGGCAAAGAACGCGGCGTCCACCACATCGGCCTTGAAGCCCGACATCGGTCCACAGTCGAGGCCTATGGCGCGCGCCGCCAGCATCAGGTAGGCGCCCTGCAATGTGGCGTTGCGCAGCGCCGTGGTGCGGATCGCCTCCGGCGTGGTCTCGTACCAGCTCCGCGCCTGCTGATTATGGAACAGCCGCGGCAAATGCTCATAGAAACGCATGTCGTAGGCGAGGATCGCTACCACCGGCGCGCTCAGCACCTTCTTCTGGTTCTGTCCCGACAAGGCCGGTTTCAGCCGCTCCTTGGCCTCGGCGCTTTTTACAAAGACCACGCGTTGCGGCTGCGAGTTGGCGGTGGTCGGGCCATATTTCGCCAGTTCGTAGAGCGCGCGGAGCTCAACGTCAGTCACCGGCTGGGCGGTGAAGTCGTTGAAGCTGCGCGCGGTGCGAAAGATCTGATCAAGCGCGGCGTCGGGGATGTTCGCAGTCATGGGCTGGCCTTGTCATTCGAGCGGACGTGCAGAATGAGGCCGGGACGGCGCGAAGGGAAGCCTTATCCCACGACCGGCACGAGATCGGTCGATGCCGCGCCCCGCACCAGCCGCCGCACCGCGCCAGACGCGACCACCCGCTGGCCGCCGGCATAGGCTTCGTGGTTCTTCTCGATATCGTCGAGATCGTACAGATAGTTCACCATCAGGCCGTGCGATTGGGAGAGCCCATTCTCGCTGCCGTCGGCGACCCAGTTGAGACGTTCGAGCCGCGCCCCATTGCCGAGATGAAACCGCGCCACCGCGTCCTGCGGCAGACCGCGGCGGTTCTTGGCGCGCAGGTAGTACCAAGCCGCCGCCCGCATCATCGGCTCCTGCATCGGCTGGCGCGCCTGCGGCAACTGCCACCAGCCCTGCTGGTCGAGACCGGCCAGCGCGGCGCGATCCTCCGCCGACAGCGCCTGCGAGTTCTCGGACTTGCGTTCGCGGTCGAGCCAGCGTGCGAAGTCGGGCGCCGGCGACAGCGTGACGAATGTTTTGAGCCGCGGGTTCTCACGCGAAATTTCCTGCACCACCTGCTTGATCAGGAAGTTTCCGAACGACACGCCGGCAAGCCCGCGCTGGCAGTTGGAGATCGAATAGAACGTCGCGGTGGTGACCCGGTTAGACTCCACACCGTCGCGCTGCACCGACAGGATCGGCGCGATGGCGTCGGGAATTTCGCGGGTCAACGCCACCTCGACGAAGATCAGCGGTTCATCCAGCAGGGCCGGATGGAAGAACGCGTAGCAGCGCCGGTCCGGCGGATCGATGCGGCGGCGAAGGTCGTCCCAGCTCCGGATGCGATGCACCGCCTCATAGCGGATGATCTTTTCCAGAATCATCGCCGGGGTGGCCCAATCGATCCGGCGCAGCACCAGGAAGCCCCGGTTGAACCACGACGAGAACAGATGAACGAAATCCGCATCGACCGCCTTGAGGTCGGCGCGATGATCGAGCGCGTCGAGAAGCTGCTCGCGCATGCGAACCAGCGCGGCGGTGCCGCCCGGCGCGAGATTGAGCCGGCGCAACAACTCCTGCCGTCGCGCCTCCGCCGCGGCGTGGATGTCGGCCGCGGTCTTGTCCGAGGGCACGGTCTGCCAGGCGGAGATCGCCGCATCGAGCCGGTCGCGATCGGGGCCGAAGCGATTGGCCAGCGCCTCGAAGAAAGCGATGCGCGGGCCGGTGGTCAGTTCGGCGTATTTCGCGAGGATTTCCTCAGCCAACGCGACGCCCGACGCCTCGCCACGGCCGGTGAGCAGTTCCTCGCACAACTCCGCCAGACTTTCCGAGCGCGCCTCGGGCTCGCCCCGGCGGTCGCGGGTGCGGTCCAGCAGCGCGCGGCCGCGCTCCGTAATACTGTTCAGCATTTCGCCGAAGAATGACGTGTTCATAGCCACAGGATACCCCGACGACCGAGTCGCGATTTTACCGGAAATGTTGATGGTTTGACGACTGCGCAAGACGACTTCTCCCCGCTCTGGACAAAACGGCGCCGGCGCGCGAGAGGTTCCCTGCTTTTAGGCAAATATTGCTCAAGGAGTGGTCATGTCGGGTCCGTTGGCTGGTCTGCGCGTGCTGGAGCTTGCCCGCATCCTGGCAGGGCCCTGGGCCGGCCAGATCCTGGCGGACCTCGGCGCCGACGTCGTCAAGGTCGAGCGCAGCAAGACCGGCGACGACACTCGCGCCTGGGGCCCTCCCTTCATTGAGGCCAAGGACGGCGGCCATCTCGGCGCCGCCTATTTCCACGCCACCAACCGCGGCAAGCGCTCGATCGAATGCGACTTCGAGAGCGACGACGGCAAGCGCATCGTCAAAAAACTCGCGGCGCGTTCCGACGTCCTCATCGAGAATTTCAAGGTCGGCGGGCTCGCCAAGTTCGGACTCGACTACGAGAGTCTCGCGCCGGATTGCCCGCGGCTGGTCTATTGCTCGGTCACCGGCTTCGGCCAGGACGGCCCCTACGCGTCACGCGCCGGCTACGACCTGATGGCGCAGGGCATGGGCGGCTTCATGAGCCTGACCGGCACTGCCGACGGCGAGCCTACTCGCGGCGGCGTACCGGTGTCGGACATCTTCACCGGCGTCTATTCGGTGATCGGCATTCTCGCCGCGCTCCAGCAGCGCGAGCGCACCGGCAAGGGCTCCTACGTCGACACCGCGCTGGTCGATTCCACCGTCGGCGTACTCGCCAACCAGGGCATGAACTACCTGGCCTCGGGCAAGGTGCCGGCGCGCATCGGCAACGCACATCCCAACATCGTGCCCTATCAGGTGTTCTCGGTGGCCGACGGCTACATCATCATCGCCACCGGCAACGACAGCCAGTACGTCAAACTGTGCGGCGTGCTCGGCGTGCCGGAACTCGCCAAGGACCCGCGCTACATCGACAACATGGCGCGGCTCGCCAATCGCGCCGAGTTGATCGGCACGCTCACCGCGCTGACGCTGAAGTTCAAAATGCAGGACCTCGCCGACCAGCTTGAAGCGGTCGGCGTGCCGGCCGGCCCGATCAACAATCTCGATCAGGTGTTCGACGATCCGCACGTCAAGCATCGCGGCATGAAGCTCGATCTGCCGAGCGCCTACGCCAAGCTCGGCACCATCCCGGGCGTGCGCACGCCGATCATGGTCGATGGCGCGCCGATGGCGTCGCCGCGGCCGGCGCCACGCTTGGGCGAGCACAGCGCTGAGATTTTGAAGGAGATCGGGGAAGGCTAAGGGCCGCAAGTCAGAGCTGCATTCCCGCGCCTTGATCGACCGCGCCGCGGTGGGTCATGCTGACGGACCCGCCCATGCCGGTCGGCCGCAGCATCGAAGGGTTCGAACCCGTGTCCTCCCCAGCCTTCAATCCCGTTGAAGCCACGATCGCCGACATCCACGCCGCCTACAAGGCTGGCACGCTGACCGTTCGGCAGGTCGTGCAGGCCTATCTCGATCGCATCGCCGCCTACGATCAGAACGGTCCAGGCATTAACGCGCTCATCTCTCTTAATCCGTCCGCGCTGGCCGAGGCCGATCGCCTCGATGCCCAATTCAAGACATCGGGCTTCGCCGGCCCGCTGCACGGCATCCCGCTGATCATAAAGGATCAGGCCGACGTCGAAGGCATGCCGACGACGCTAGGGTCCGTGCTGTTCAAGGATTACCGGCCGCGCAAGGACGCCTTCGTCACGGCCAAGCTGCGGAAAGCGGGCGCCGTCTTCCTCGGCAAGGCCACCCTTGGCGAACTGGGCGGCGGCGACACCCACGGTTCATTGTTCGGCTCGACCCGCAACGTCTACGACCTCGAGCGCACCGCCGGCGGCTCGTCCGGCGGGTCGGGCGCCGCCGTATCGGCGAATTTCTGCACCGTCGCCATCGGCCAGGAGGGCTTTGCCTCGATCCGTCGGCCCTCGATCTGGAACGGCGTCGCCGGGATGCGGCCGACGATAGGGCTCGTCAGCCGCGGCGGCGTGCATGGCGGCTGGCCGACCATCAATGGCTCGCTTGGGCCGATGGCGCGCACCGTCACCGATCTCGTCAAGGTTCTCGGCTGCATGGTCGGCTACGATCCGGAAGACCCGGTGACCGCGCATGGCGTCGGGCAACCGACTGACTATTCAGGCGCGCTAGACAAAGCCGGGTTGAAGGGCGCTCGGATCGGCATTCTGCGCGAGCCGATGGGCTACCACACCGAACCCGACAGCGACGACTTCAAGCAGGTCACCGAGGTTTTCGACCGCGCCGTCTCCGATCTCGCCAAGACCGGCGCCGAGCTTGTCGATCCGGTGGTGATCCCTGACATGAACGCGCTGCTGGCGGCGCGGGCGCGCAGCGTTGCCGACGACGACACCATGTATGAGATGTATTTCCAGGGCGGCGACACGCAGTTCAAGACGCGCGCGCAGGCCATGGCCTCACCGCTCTTCGAAAAGGTAGTCAACAGCGGTCATCGCCGCTGGAAGAACGACGACAACGCCGAGGCACATCACAATTCGATGAAGGCGCGCGAGACGCTGATGATGAACCTGCTCAAGGTCATGGCCGATCACCGGCTCGACGCCATTGTGCACAAGGCGGTCGAGCACACGCCGACGCTGATCAAGGACGGCGTCAATCCGCCGTTCGTCGACCAGAAGGGCGCGCCGCACATCAACACCTTCCTGATGTTCGTGCCTTCGATCGTGGTGCCGGCGGGCTTCACCCGCTCCAACCTGCCGGCCGGGATCACGTTTCTTGGCCGTCCTTACGACGACGCGCGAATGATCCGGTTCGCCTACGCATACGAACAGGCGACGCAGCATCGGCGGCCGCCGGCCAACCTGCCGCCGCTGTAGTCAGATCGCCTTCCCCGCCTCCTGCCAGCGCTTGGTCGCGGCCGGGTTGGCGAGAATATCGTCGACGTTGGCGAGCTTGACGCGCTCGCGCAGCAGCCCCTTGTAGAAATCCGCCTTCGACACCGGCGGCACGTCGGCGATGATGGTCCAGGTTTCGCCCTCGTCGAGACTTTCGAAAACCTGGCCATCGGTGTCGACGGCATGCAGCGAATAGCCGTCCGGGCGTGCCTCGATGGTCAGCCCGGAGAACAGCGCGCGCTGACCGTTCGGCAAACCGCCGAGCAGACGCTGCCAGGTCTTGCCCGCATCGTGGCTGCGGAAAATCTTGCCGCGCGCGCGGCCGAGTTCGTACCAATGCACCGGCCAGCCAACTCCGGCCGACATGAACAGAAGATCGGGCTGATCGGGGTGGATCACCACGGCGTCCGGATAGTTCGCCTCCGCCGGCATCGTCATCCGCTGAAAGCTTTTGCCGCCGTCCTCGCTCTTCATCATGCCGACGATGCCGTTGGCGATGATGACGCGATCCGGCCGCGCCGGATGCACCAGGATGCGGTGGATGTCGCACTCCTGAGGATCGGGATCGACCGCCAGCTCTTTGAAACTCGCACCGAAATCGTCCGACACCTGCAACGAGCCGATCTCGACGCCGACCCAAAGCCGGTCGCCGTCCAGCACGATGTCTTTGATGTGGCCGATGCGCGGCGGTGGCGGAAAGGTCCAACTGGCGACAGTCTTGGCGTCGCGCAAAGCCTTCAGTTCGCGCCAGGAATTGCCCCTGTCCTCGCTGACGTAGAGATGCGCCGGCAGCGCACCGGCGAACACCACATCGCGGCCCTGCAATTTTCCGGCGCGGCAGGACCAGAACTCGTGGTGCGCGAGGCCGGCGTTCTGCCAAGTCCACTTGATGCCGCCGTCGGTGCTGCGCGCCATGCCGACCCCGCGCGTGGACGCAAACAGCGTGCCGTCCTCCATCGCGGTGACGCCGCTGACAAACACGCCCTGCAACGCCCGGTGTTTGACCGCCCAACCGCGTTCGGATTTCGCCAGCAGCGCCACGCCATCCACCGTTCCGATCAGAATGGCGTCGGAAGGCGTTTGCGCGCGCTGGATGTTGGTACCGCCGTTGGACAGCAGGATCATGGGTCAAGCCTGTTGCTGAATTGCCTGGCAAGAGGATAATCCGGCATCATCGTTCTGAACACCGTCCGGCGGAGGCTTTCATGCTTTTCAGCGGCTGCAACTGCATGCCGGACATGGCGTCGTTTGGCGCGCTGTGCTCGGGTGGGGCTGGCTTCGTCACCGCCATGATGGCAGCCCTGGCGGCCAGTTCACGCACCGCCGAGGCGACGCCTCTCGGCCGCAAGGTACCGGAGGTGGACCGCCTTGCGGTTCGGATCGTCACCGACAACATCGTGATCCAGTTCGTGCCCAACGAGAAGCGCGGCAGTCTCACCATCGAACGGCGCGGCGGCAACACCTCGCCGGACCGTCCGCCCCGCGCTGCGCTCAACGGCGAATGGGGCCTCGCCATGCATGCGGAGTCGCAATCGGCTGGCGAGACGCGCCATGTGCTGATCGACTTCGGCTACACGCCGGAGGTGCTCAACAACAACATGTCGATCCTGAAGATCGACCCATCGCTGTTCGACGCCATCGTGCTGAGCCACGGCCACTACGATCATTTCGGCGGGATGACTGGCTTTCTCGATGCCGCCAAGGACAAGCTCAAAGGCAAGCTGCCGTTCTATGTCGGCGGCGAAGATGCGTTTTGCCTCCGCAAGAATCCCGGCGGCAACTTCGGCGCGCTCGACCGCCGCGCGATTATGGACGCCGATCTGGCTCTGATGATTTCGGAAGGCCCCGCCCTGGTCGCCGAACACGCCTTCACCACCGGACGGATCGGGCAGGTTTCGTTCGAAAAGCCGTTGCAGCCGAGCCAGGAGATCATCGGCATATTCGACGGCTTCGGCTGCTATCCGGACAAGATGCCGGCGGCCAAGAACATCGGCCAGTACATGCCCGACGACTTCGACCACGAGATTGGCACAGTCTACATGGTCAGGGGCAAGGGACTGGTCGTGCTCACCTCGTGCAGCCACCGCGGTGTGATCAACACCGTCCGCGCGGCGCAGAAGGCTTCCGGTATCGACAAGGTGCATGCGGTGATCGGCGGCTTCCATATCGTTCCGCCGCTGGACGATGCTTACATCCGGCGCACC
>JAPLPD010000057.1:0-1645 GCA_026400395.1 Alphaproteobacteria bacterium
GAAGACAAACTCCGCGGCCGAGGCGACCTCGGCCGGCGAGTGTGCCCGCCTGGCGCCGCGCTGCACCAGACGCGTGACCGCGATCTCGTCGATGTCGCAAACGGTAACCATATAGCCGGCCTCGAGCAGACGGCCGGCCATCGCGCCGCCCATCCGCCCGACGCCGATGAAGCCCAGTTGCTGTTTTCCAGACATCCTTTGCCGGCTCTCCCTGATGGCCGCGCGCCGCCTAGGCTTTCTTCGCCGGCGTCGCCGGGATCTGGCCCATCTCTTTCAGCACTTCGTTGGCGATCTTGAAGGCGTCGAGGCCCGCCGGAATGCCGCAATAGATGGTGGCATGCAGCAGGGTCTCCTTGATCTCCTCGACGGTGACGCCGTTGTTGATGGCCCCGCGCACATGCAGTTTGATCTCCGGACCGCGATTGAGCGCGGTCAACATCGCCAGGTTCAACAGGCTGCGGGTCTTGCGTGGCAGGCCATCGCGGGACCATCCGTAGCCCCAGCACCATTCCGTGGTGATATGCTGAAACGCCATCATGAAGTCATTGGCCGCATTGAGCGAGCCGTCGACATATTCCGCGCCCAGAACTTCGCGGCGGTGCTTGAGACCGACCTCGAACATGACGTCGGAAGCCTGCTTCATCTTTTCGTCCATGGGAGTATCCGTAAGCTAGAGGAAGGGAGTATCTCAGGTCTGCGGAGCAGATCGACGGAAACGTCCGATCCATCGAAGCCCCTTGCACCGACCGTCGGCGACGGCCGGTGAATTACTGCGCAAGCTTGGCGCCAGCCAGATCGACGGCCTTCTGCCAGCGCGCCAGTTCGCTCTTGGTGTGGGCCAGCAGCTGCTGCGGCGTGCCGCTCCAAGAATCCGCACCCTGCTCGTTCATCACCTGGTGCACTTCCGGCATGGCGGCGACGCGAACGATTTCGGCATTGAGCTTGGCGACGATCTCGGCCGGCGTTTTCTTCGGCGCATAGACGCCGAACCAAGCGGACACTTCGAAGTCGTCGAGCCCGGCCTCCTTCATCGTCGGCACATCGGGAAGCGCAGGGTTGCGCCGCGGGCTGGTAATGGCAAGTGCGCGCAACGTGCCGGCCTTGATATGCGCCAGCACCGGCAGCACCTGATAGAACATCAGTTGCACGTCGCCGCGCAGAAGATCGGTCAGCGCCTGCGCACCGCCGCGATAAGGCACATGCGTGGCCTTGATATTCTCGCGCGCCATCAACAGCGCGCCCGATAGATGCGCCGATGAGCCGCTGCCCGACGACGCATAATTCGCCTTGTCCGGGTAGGCGCGCAGATAGGCATTCAGTTCGGCGAGTGTCTTCACCGGCAAGGATGCCGGCACGACCAGCACATTGGCCGCGGTTCCGAAGCCCGCCACCGGCTCGAAGTCCTCGATGGGGTCATAATTCACCTTGGTATAGATAGCCGGGCTGATGCCGTGCGTCGCGATGGTGCCGAACAGCAAGGTATAGCCATCGGGCGCGGCGCGAGCGACGTATTCGGCCGCCAGGATGCCACCGGCGCCGCCACGATTATCGACTACCACCCTTTGTCCGAGGTTGGTCGACAGGCGCTCGGCAAGAATGCGGCCGATCAAGTCGCTGGTGCTGCCGGCGGCGAACGGAACGATGA
>JAPLPD010000057.1:1657-2054 GCA_026400395.1 Alphaproteobacteria bacterium
GGGTAAGACTGAGCGCGCGCCCCTGCCGCACCAAATAGGGGCAACGCGACGATCGCGGCGGCTAGAAAAAGGCGCGTCAGTAAGCTCCGGCGCGATGGCGACATCGTAATCCTCCCCCTCAACCCATTATGTTCTTCATTGCCGCCGCTACTGCCCGCATCAGCGGCCCACAAATGACCAGCTAATCCCTGGGATGGGCGCGGTTCAGCACCGTAAAGATTGTCGGACAGTAGTATCGTATGTAGGATGATGCCGGTCAAGGCCGGAGCCGTGCCCGGACTGCCTGCGGGGGAGCGAAAACGCGCAATGCTCAAGAGTAAATGCGCCCTCATCACGGGATCCATTGCCGGACTCGGCTATGCCATCGCGGAAAGTCTCGCCAAAGCCGGTGCTCATG
>JAPLPD010000343.1 GCA_026400395.1 Alphaproteobacteria bacterium
ACCTTGCCGGAGAGGAAGTCGGCCAGCGCCGGCGCGCCGCCGCGATAGGGCACGATCACGATGTCGATCCCGGCGACCTGGCGAAACTGCTCGCCTGCCAGATGAATGCCGGTGCCGATTCCGGCCGACGCAAAGCTCAGCTTGCCGGGGTTCGCCTTGGCGTAATAGACCAGTTCCTTCGAGGTCTTGAACGGCGAGGAGGGGTGAACGCTGAGCACGAGCTGGGTGCGCGAAAGCAGCGACACGGTGATGAAATCCTTGCGGGTGTCGTAGGGCAGCTTGTCCTTCAACAGGCCGGGGTTGGTGAAGAACGCGGAGTCCATCATGCCGATGGTGTAGCCATCGGGCGCGGCCTCGGCGACCGCACGGGTGCCGATGACACTGGCGCCGCCGGCGCGATTGTCGATCACCAGGCTTTGGCCGAACTCGCGTTCGATCTGCTGGGCGATCAGCCGCGAGAACACGTCGGTGCCGCCGCCCGGCGCATACGGCACGATCAGCTTGACCGGCCGCTGCGGGTAGCCTTGAGCCTGGGCAGGGGTGGTGGCGAGCGCCATTGCGCCCGCCACGAAGGCGCGCCGATTCAATGCCGTCATGTCGTATCCTCCCGGAGCTTTTTTTTCAGGCTTTGAATTTCATCATCAAATCCACCTCCGGGTCAGCACCCAGGCCGGGGCCGTCCGGAACGTCCACGCCGCCGTTCTTGTCAGGCACGGTTTTCGAATAGGCCACCCATGCGACGTCGGCGAACAGCCGTTCCAGCGGCGCGTCGCGCTCCTTGCAGGCGATGCAATGCAGCGTCGCGAGGTAGCCCGGCCCGAAGAAGAACGCGTGCGGCACACAGGTGATGCCGGATTTCTCAGACTCGGTGGCGATGCGAAACATTTGCGTGATGCCGCCGATCTTGACGACGGAAGGCTGCACGTAATCGGTGGCGCCTGCCGCGATCATGGTGCGGAAGTCCGTTGGGCTGGTTGCGTTCTCGCCCATGGCGAGCGGCACGCCGGTGGCCTTGCGCAATTTCGCCAGCGCCACGAAATCCTCCGGCGGCCAAATCGGCTCTTCGACCCAGAATGGGTTTGACGGCTTCATGGCTGCGACCGGCTGTTCCGCCTCGGCGGGGGTCCAGCCGCAGTTGGCGTCGACCTTGATCGGAATGTCCGGGCCGCAGACCTCGCGTGCCGCGGCGACCGCTTCGGCGGTGCGTTCGTGCAGCTTGATGTGTTTGTATCCGAGCTTGAGCGCGCGGTCGGTGTTGCGCTTCACGTGCTCGACGTTGCCGGAGTATTGCAGCAGCGATGCGTAGGTCTCGACGCGCTTTCGTTTGGCGCCGCCGAGCAGCTTCGACACCGATACGCCTTCGAGCTTGCCGCGGATGTCCCACAGCGCGATGTCGAGGCCGCTGATGGCGTGCATCACGGGGCCGGCGCGGCCGAGGCCGTGCAGCAGCCGCTCGATGCCGGCGATCAGGTTCGGATCGGTTGGGTCCTTGCCGACCGCGAGCGTGCGGACCCACTTGTCGAACGCCGCGATGACGATGGTGCCGCTGCTGCCGAATGACTCGCCCCAGCCGATGGTGCCGTCGCTGCAGGTGACCCGCACATAGACCGCTTCGACATGGGTGCGCGGCCGTCCGGCGAACATCGGCGGCGGCGCCCAGGTGTCGAGCGGGATGTTGAGATGAATGGTATCGACGGCGGTAATGGTAACGGCGGGCATGGGACGTTTCCTCGATTTGTCGTTGCTCCGAAGGTGCCACGTCATGGCTGGGCTTGTCCCGTCCATCCACGTTTTGCTTTCATGCAAGAAAGGCGTGGATACTTAACAGAGGGCCAAGGCAAGACGGAGCTCCATGGTGCGTCGAATAGGCACTGCGATTTTTCTGGTTTGCGCAGCGTCGCCCACGCTCGCCCACACCGGCAGTGTGAGCGGCGGGCTGGTGGGCGGGCTGTCGCACCCGCTGTTCGGCCTCGACCATGTGGCGGCGATGGTGGCGGTCGGCCTGTGGGGCACGTTTCTCGGCGCGCCGGCGATGTTCATCCTGCCGGTTGTGTTCCCGCTGGTGATGGCATTCGGCGGCGTGCTCGGCATTTTCGGCGTGCCGCTGCCCGGCGTCGAGATCGGCATTGCGGGGTCGGCGGTGGTGCTCGGCACGATGGTGGCGCTGGCGGCGCGTCCGCCGTTGTGGGTGGCGGCGGCGATTGTCGGCGCGTTCGCGGTCTTCCATGGCCATGCGCACGGCGCCGAACTGCCGCCCGGCGCCGACGCGGTCGCCTATTCGGCGGGTTTCGTCTTCGCCACGGGCGGTTTGCATCTTGCCGGCATTGCGTTTGGGCTGCTGGCGCGGTGGCCCAAGGGCCGGATCGCGGTGCGCGGGGCTGGTCTGGTCGTCGCCGTGGCGGGGCTCGCTTTCCTCGGGCGGCTGGTGTGATGCTGCTGCTGTTGCCGCTGCACATCATGGCGATGCTGGCCCTCGGCCTGCTGATCGGTCAGCAGGGCTGGCGGCGTGTCGTGACGGCGGCCTACGCAACAGCCGTCGCTGCCGGTCTTATGGCGATAGCTCTTGCCTACGTGCCGAGATTTGCCTCGGAGTGTCTACTCACGGCGACCGTTCTCGCGGGGCTGATGCTGGCGCTCGCGCGGCCGTGCCCGGGGTGGGGCGGCGTGGCGCTGGCAGCGACGATCGGAACGTCGCTTGCGGTCGACTCTCCGCCTGAGACGATTTCACTCCGGGAAGCCAACCTTACTCTGGCCGGAATCTGGGTCGGCGCCTGTGTTGCGGTTTGGCTTGTCGCCGCGCTGAGCGTGCGGTGCCAACGGACATGGCAACGGCTGGGCATACGCGTCGCCGGGTCGTGGATCGCCGCCAGCGCCATTCTCGTGCTGGCTTTGCGCCTGGTCCGCTAACCTTGCGGCGCCCGGCGCTGCTCGGCCAGAAACTGCTCGCGGTTCACGGCGATCTGCTCGATGGCGTTGGCCAGCACCTCGGGCGACTGCGCGCCACTGACCGCAGCGACCCCGCCGAGAATGAAAGTCGGCACGCCGTCGATGCCGGCGTCCTTGGCCGAGTTGGCCGCAGCCTCAACCTGCTCGACGTCGGTGTCGCTCGCCAGCAATTCGCGGGTCTTGTCTGGGTCCATACCGACGGAGGCGGCTGCCCCGATCAGCACCTCGGTGTCGGTCAGGTCGGCGCCTTCGGTGAAATACATGTCCATCAGCCGCTGTTTCATCTGCGGCGCCTTGCCGATGCCCTGCGCCCAAAGTATCAGCCGGTGGCAGTCGAGCGTGTTGGGCTGGCGGCGCATCTTATCGACCGCGTAGGTCAGCCCCTCGGAGGCGGCGGCACCGGCGACCCGGCCGGCGATGGCGGTGTACTTGTCGGGTGAGCCGAACTTGGTGGTCAGGTACTCGTCACGGCTCATGCCCTCGCGGGGCACCCAGGGATTGAGAAAATAGGGATGGTAGCGCACCTCAACCGGAATGTTCGGTTTGAGGGCTAATGCCTTCTCAAGGCGCCGTTTTCCGATGAAGCACCAGGGGCACACCACGTCTGAGACGACATCGATGACCACTGGCGCGATGGTGTCGGCGGCGGTTGCGTTCGGAGTGTCGGACATGGGCAGGCCTCGGGTTGCGGCCTGCAAGACTTAAGTGCGGATTCAGGCGGCGGCAACCGGGCGGGACGCAACGCGCGCCAGTAGCGTGTGCATGGTGTCGGCGGGCTTGAGCATTGCGAGCGTCACCGATGGGCTAACCGCCGGTCCGGCGGGCTCGGACCGCAGCATGGTGTGTTTAAGCACGCTGGCGAGTCGCCTTGCCGCCACATGGGCATCGCGAAGTTCGGTATCGCCGAACGCAAACAGGATCGAGCCGTCTTCCTGGCGGCAGGCGAAGTCGGAGTCGCGAACGAGCCGGCTCACGAGGCGGGCGACGTCGACGCTGGCGCGGCGGTCCATCGGGAAGTCGAACGAGAAGCGCGCGAGCGAGAGCCGGACACCCCGTTCGCCGGAATCCTCGATGGCTTGGCCGAGTGCTTCGCCGAACGCGCGTTCGTGGAACAAGCCGGTGACCGCGTCGATCATGCCCTTGCATTCGATGCAGGCGAGCAGACGCTTCAGCGCGGTTTCGCGGGCGCGCATCCGGATGAAGGGGACCGCGCGTTGGAGCAGCAGCGCGGGATCGCGCGCGCTGACAAAATTTGGCAGTTGCGGCGCGGCGCGGGCGCCGCTGAGTACGGCGACCGGCAAGTCGCGGAAGCGCGAGTCTTCGGCCAGCACCGTAAGGAAGGCATCAATCGAAGCCGCGGGCAGGCCATCGCCGATGAGGATGCCATCGAGCTCGCGGGCGATCAGGCACCCGGCGCCCTGATCGATGCTGAGTGCGCCCATTACACCCATGCGCTCGCCAACAGCGACGCTCAAGGTCGGATGATGGCGGCCCCGGCCGATCAGCAGGACCGTCGCGTCGTCCAGCGGATCGCCGGGCGGCAGCTCGGCCACGATGTCACGCTCGGCCTTGAGTGAATGTGCCCGGGCGATCACGGTTGAATGAAGGGTGCGCAATCGCTGCGCCGCGGACACGCGCGCGATCATTTGTTCGACCGGCGCATCTTCCTCGATCGGCAGCGCATCGGGCAGCGCCGATGACCGGTCTTCACGCACCCGGATGACCATCGGAATAAACGGGGCAGCATGCGTGACGTGGTTCACCAAAGCGAGCGCGGCGTCGCTCTCTGTGGCCTCCGGCTGGCTCAGCACGATGGCGGACGGGTTGACCTCCGCCGTCGCGGTCGCGGCCCCGGCCCAGGATGCCTCGACGACAGGAAACGCGCCAGCGTCAATGAACGCCTGCGCCAATCCGGCGGCGGGCTGGTTGGCGACGATGAGGATTGGACCTTGCAGCGACATGGGATGAAACGCATGACCGGGCGGCGAAGAGCCGCAAACTACCCGGTCGCTATTAATGTCTCGTCAACGGCTGGCGGCGGCGCGGAAGGCGTCGGCGATCAGCGGATTGGCACCCTGTTCGGTGAGTGCCGCGGGTACGTCATCGCTGCCCCCGGAAATGCCGGCGAGGCGGTGACCCATCAGCGCATCGGGCAGGGCGGTGACGAAGGCGCCGCCTCCGGCGTGCCGGACGGCGTCTTCCAACTCGTTCAGCACAAAGCGGTAGCCGCCGACGCTGACGATACCGGGCGGCGTCCCGGTCAGTGTGACGGTGTTGGCCAGCCGGTCGATGCGGCAGGGATAGAACGTATCGACGTAACCTTGGGCGTCGGCCTTGAGCTCCGCCGTGCCCGTAGGGAAAGCATGACGCGGCACCATCGGCCCGCGGACCGTCAGCGTCCCGGCCTCGCCGCGGGCGATGTCGGCGACCGGGACCGCTTGAGCCGTTCCGCGCGGCATTTGGGCCGTGCCGGCGGGCAGCGGAACGGGCATGCCATGGGCATCGCGGCGCGAGCCGATCAGCGCCGTCTCGCCGAAGATGAGCACGTCGGTCAGGCTTGCGCTTGAATGCCCCCAGGCCGGACTGGCGGCGCACCGCTCCGGGGCGCGCCATGCTGCCAGCACCGATCGCAGGGCAGGATGGGCCAGCAGGCCGGCGTCGGCGAGTTGGGGCACCAGCGTGCCTGGTACGATCACGGTGTCGGGATTGTTGCTGTTTTGGTCGGCGAAGGCGTCCGCATCGAAACCGTGGTGGAGTGACAGCGTGCCGCCACTGAGCAGCCAGGGCACCACGGTCAGCGCCATTCCGGCGAACGAACTCAAGCCGCAGCAGGCCAACAGGCGGGCGTCCGCGACAATTCCGCCTTCGAGCAGAACGGCGATCCCGCCTGCGATCAGTTCGGCGTGATTGCGTGCAACTGG
Source organism: Alphaproteobacteria bacterium (assembly GCA_026400395.1). GTDB lineage: Bacteria > Pseudomonadota > Alphaproteobacteria > Rhizobiales > Xanthobacteraceae > Z2-YC6860. The sequence continues at coordinate 5,868 of JAPLPD010000343.1, forward strand.
AATGACGCCGTTCGGGGTTACGTCGAACGTCAGCAGAGCCACATGGGCCGCCGGGTTGCCGTAGTGGACGGTTTCGGGCATCGGCTCGGGAGGCTCGCCGTCGAGCAGTCCGTCGAGGGCGATTACCCCATCGGGCAGCTCTTTGCCGAAGCTGCAGACGTGCCGGATCGGGAACAGGTCGGCGGCAACCTGCACCGCGCTCGCTGCCGCCGCGAAATCGCCGATCCGCGCCGCGGTGATCAGGGCTTTCGCACCGAGCGGGCTCAGCGCCGCAGTGATGTCGGCGCGCCGCCACAAGAGCGGTAACGGCACGGCAATCATGCCGGCTCGCAGCACGCCGAGAACCGTCAGTACGCTCTCCACAGTGTTGGGCAGATGAATGCCAACCACCGCGTCGGATGGCAGGCCGAGCCGGCGCAAGCGCAACGCGATCGCATCGATGGCGCGATCGGCTTGCGCGAACGTCAGACGCCGGGGCTGCCCGTCTGTAAAGCTTTCTCGGTTGGGAGGATCGGTCAGCGCAATGGAATAAGGTCTGCGCGCGGCGGCCCGCCGGAATACCTCGTCCAGCGTCGTCGCCGCCAGGATTCCGGTTTCGCCGAGGATCATCGGGCGCCCTCGCGCCACCAGGTTTCCGGCAGATAGCCGAACAGCGAGGTCTCGGACGGATGCGCGATCGTGGTCCAGCGGGCGACCCATTGGCCTGGCAGGTGATAAAGCGGCACCGCATAGAATCCCGACATCAGCACGCGGTCGAGCGCGCGCACCGCCGCGACGAAGTCCTCCCGCTCACGGGTCTTCAGCAACGCGGCAATCATGGCGTCGATCGCTGGGCTTTTGACGCCCATATAGTTCCGCGTGCCGTCCACGTCGGCGGCGGCGGCGGACCAATAGAACGCCTGCTCGTTGCCGGGCGACAGCGACTGATCCCAGCGGTTTTCAATCATGTCGTAATCGTAGGTGAGTCGCCGCCGGTCGTATTGCACGGCATCGACCACGCGCACCCGCACGGCGATGCCGGCGCGCTTGAGGTCGCGCTGGAACGCAAGTGCCAGCCGTTCCTGGTCCCGGGTGGTCACCAGCACTTCGAAGCCGAGTTGCTGGTGGGTTGAGCGCGACCGCAGAACCGTGCCGTCAAGCGAGAAGCCAGCGGTATCGAGCAGGTCGAGTGCGCGCTTGAGTGTTCCGCGGTCGCGGCCGGACGCGTCCGATGCCGTGGGCTGCCACGCGCCGTCCATGACGTCGGCGCGCACCGCGCCGGGAAACGGCGCCAGCAGCGCACGTTCGCGGGCGTCCGCAGGGCGGCCCCGCGCCGAAAGCTCGGAGCCCTCGAAGTAGCTCGCCGAGCGCTGGTAGCGATCGTAGAAATAGTTGTGGTTGAGCCATCCGAAGTCGAGCAGCATGGTGATCGTTTCCCGAACGCGAGGATCGGCGAAAACCGGGCGGCGGGTATTGAACACGAGGCCGGAAAAGATTTTCGGCAGCCCGTATGGGAAGGTCTCCTTGACGATGCGGCCGTCGCGCACGGCCGGCACGTCGTAGCCGGTCTCCCAGCGCCCGGGATCGGTTTCCGTGCGCACGTCATAGAGCCCCTTCATGAAGGCTTCGAGGTACGAGTTTCCGTCGCGGTAGAAATCGAATCGGACCTCGTCGAAGTTCCACAGCCCGCGATTGATCGGTAGGTTGCGTCCCCAGTATTCGGGGCTTCGCGTCAGGCTGACCGCGCGACCCGGATCGACTTTGCCGACCACATAGGGACCGCTGCCGATGATCGGCTCAAAAGTGGTGTCCTCGAAGGTTTCCGGATTGATGGCGTGACGGGCCAGCACCGGCATCAGGCCGAGGATCAGCGGCAACTCGCGGTCATTGGCGCCGGTCAGGTCGAAGCGCACCTTGCGCTCGGTCAACGCTTCGGCCTTGGCAACCTTGACGTAATAGGTGCGGTAGTTGGGGCGCCCTTTGTCGCGGAGGAGTTGCCAGGAGAACACGACATCGTCGGCGGTGACCGGTTTGCCGTCGGAGAATTTCGCCGCAGGGTTCAGGTCGAAAGTTACGTAGGTGCGGTCGTCGTCGGTCTCGACTGTTTGCGCAAGCAGGCCGTAGAGAGTGAACGGCTCATCGTAGCCGCGCGACAGCAGGCTCTCGACCACGTAGCTGCGGATCTGCGACAGCGCGAGGCCCTTGACGATGTATGGGTTGAGGCTGTCGAAGGTGCCGAGTACGCCCTGCGTCAGACGGCCGCCCTTCACGGCTGCCGGATTGGCGTAGCGGGCGTGGTTAAAGTCTGGCGGCAGCTTGGGCTCGCCGTGCATGGCTATGCCGTGCTGCGGAACGCCAGGCCGCGCTAGCGCTCCGTCCGGAGCGGTCAAGGCCACGAGGACAGTGCCGATGAACGGTGCGAGGCGCACGGCGGTCCTTCACCTGATGGAATCGCTGCAGGCCCTTCGTCTAGCACAGCCGGGTTCGGTGCGATTGAGGCCGGACGGTTCGATCCGCCGCCGCCGTCCGCCGTTAAGCCTGCCGCGTTCATAAGGCTTTATCGGCCCGCCGAATTCGGCTAATCAGGCGCCATCCCGCGTCACGCTCCTGCCTTGTTTGGGGCGTCGAGACAGGCGACGGGCGCCCCACACGGGCAGGCCGTGGAATTCGGCGGGAATAGAGGGATAACGGATGACGTATCGGATCATGTCCGCGAAGGCGCGGACTGCCAGCAAAATGTTTGCCGCACTGACGGCGACGGTCGTGCTTGCCGCGTTCGGATCGCAGGCATTTGCGCAGCAGGCCCCGGCGCCCGCCGCACCGGCCCGGCCCGCGCCGCGGCCGGCCACACCTGCCAAACCCGCCCCGCAGGCCGCTCCCGCCCAGCAGCAGGCTCCTGCCGGGCAGCAGGCGCAGGCCCCCGGAGGCGATGCGCCAGCGTTGATCTTTTCCCCATGGGTGAAGCTCTGCAACAAGGACGCCGATCCCAAGGCCAAGCGCATTTGCGTCACCGTCAAGGACGGCCGCGTTGAGTCGGGTCTGCTCGTGGTCAGCGTCGCAATCATCGAGATGGACGGCGAGGCGAAGAAGCTCCTGCGCATGAGCCTGCCTTATGGTGTGGCCTTGCAGCATGGCACCCGTCTGATTGTCGATCAGGGGGCGCCGGCGACATCGCCGTTCGTCACCTGCCTGCCGCCGGTGGTTCCGCCGGGCGGCTGCATCGCCGACTATGAGGCGAACGCCGACATCGTCGGCCGCATGAAGAAAGGCCAAGTTCTGACCGTTCAGGCGATTCACATGAACGGCCAAGCGATGAGCCCGCAGCTCGACCTCAAGGATTTCGCAAAGGCATATGACGGCCCGCCGACCGATCCGAAGGTGTTCGAGGAGCAGCAGAAGAAGCTGCAGGACGAATTGCAGAAGCGGGCCGAGGAGCAGCGCAAGCGCCTCGAGGCCCAGCAGCCATCGGCTGCGGCGCCGTCTGCCCCGGCGCGCTGAGCGACCTGAACGGACAAGCAAAAGGCCCGCCGGTTGGTGGGCCTTTTTATTGGTCTGGCGTTGTGAGGTCAGCCGCGATCAGTTCAGCATCGCGTTACGGGGCTTGTAGCCGCCGTTGTCGTCGCGCTCGAACACTTCCGCGATCTGCGGGTGCCGCACCGGTTTGCCCGAGGTGTCCAGCAGCAGATTCTGCTCCGACACATAGGCGATGTACTCGTTCTCGGAGTTCTCCGCGAACAGATGGTAGAACGGCTGGTCCTTACTCGGCCGAACGTTTTCCGGGATCGACAGCCACCATTCGTCGGTGTTGTTGAAAACCGGGTCGATATCGAAGATCACGCCGCGGAACGCGAACACGCGATGCTTCACCACCTCGCCGAGCTTGAAGCGGGCGAGGCGGGATTTAGAGGGACTGTCGAACAGCTTTTTGGGCGTGGTGTTGGTCATGGCCGGTCAATCTAATGATGAATCCGGGAAAGCAACAGGCTCAAAATCCATAGCGTGTGGCCAACTCGGGGTCCTTGCTGGCGACGAGCTTGGCCAGATCGACCACCACCTTGGCCTGCTTCCAGGTCGCATCGTCCTGCATCTTCCCGTCGATCATCACCGCCCCGCTGCCGTCGGGCATCGCCGCTATGATTTTCTTTGCCATCGCCACTTCCGCCGGGTCGGGCGAGAACACCCGCTTGGCGATGGCGACTTGGGTCGGGTGCAGGGTCCACGCGCCGGCGCAGCCCATGAGGAACGAATTGCGGAACTGCGGCTCGCAGCCGGCGAGATCGGAGGAATCGCCGAACGGTCCGTAGAACGGCTTGATGCCGGCGGCCATGCAGGCATCCACCATCTTGGCCGTGGTGTAGTGCCACAGGTCCTGCTGGAACTTCTGCCGGACGTCGCCGGTTTTGCCGTCGGCCAGAACGACGTAGTCCGGATGACCGCCGCCGACGCGGGTCGTCTTCATGCCGCGCGAGGCGGCGAGATCGGCGGGGCCGAGACTCATGCCGTGCATGCGCGGCGACGCCGCGGCGATCGACTCCACATTATTGACGCCCTGGGCGGTTTCGAGAATGGCGTGGATCAGGATCGGCCGCTTGATCGAATGGCGGGCCTCCAACTGGGCCAGAAGCTGATCGAGATAATGGATGTCCCAGGCGCCCTCGACCTTGGGCAGCATGATGACATCGAGCTTGTTGCCGATCGAGGCAACCACCTGGTTGATGTCGTCCAGCACCCACGGCGAGTTGAGCGCGTTGATGCGTGTCCACAATCCGGTCGCGCCAAAATCGGTCGCCTTGGCCATGGCGATGAAACCGTTGCGTGCGGCTTCCTTGGCGTCGGCCGGGATGGCGTCCTCCAGATTGCCGAGAACCACGTCGACCTGACGCGCCAGCTCCGGCACCTTGGCGGTGACCTTCTCGATGTGGGGCGGTACGAAATGAATCATGCGCTCGAGCTTGACCGGCAGTTCGCGCAGCGGCTCGGGCGCACCAATGGCGAGCGGCTGATAGAATGGGCGAGGGGGCTTCATCGCTGATCCTGTCGTTGCGTCTCGGCGTGCTTCCAAAACGCCGGCCTGCCGTTTAGAGGAAAGCAAGCCCCGCGCCAAGTTGGGCCAACTGGAATAGCCCCAAGAGCCCAAAGCCGCCGGATGATCGACGTTCTCAACCTTGCACTGCCGTACTTCGGCTTGATTTTCCTGGGCTTTGCTTGTGGCCGCTTCAAAAGCATTCCCGACAGCGGGTTCGCCTGGATGGACTTCTTCATCGTCTATCTGTCGCTGCCGGCGCTGTTCTTTCGCATCCTGGCCCAGACTCCGTTCCAGCAGCTCAACAATGTCCGTTTCATTCTGGCCACGACTCTCGCGACGTTCCTGGTGCTGGTCCTGTCGTTTTGTCTGGCCTTGGCAATCCGGCGTAATCTCGCAGAGTCCGCCATCGGTGCGCTGGCCGGTGCCTATGGCAACACCGGCTACATGGGGCCGGGCTTGGCGCTGGCGACTGTTGGCGCGCAGGCGGCGGCTCCGGTCGCGCTGATCTTCTGCTTCGAGACCATGCTGTTCTTCTCGCTGCTGCCGCTGATGATGGCGATTGCGCGCCCGACCTCCAAGAGCCCAGCCCGCCTCGCGCTCGAAGTGGCGCGAAAGATTTTCCTGCATCCGTTCGTCGTCGCCACCGCGCTCGGCGTCGCGTCGGCGGCGCTTCATGTCGGACCGCCCGCCGCGCTCGACCGCCTGCTGCAATTTCTGCAGAACGCATCGGCGCCCTGCGCGCTGTTTACGCTGGGGGTGACGGTCGCGCTGCGGCCCTTCACGCGCGTACCATGGGAGGTGCCGTTCCTGGTGACGATCAAGCTCGTCGTGCACCCGCTGATCGCGCTGTCGCTGATGATTGCGTTCGGTCCGTTCGATCCGGATTGGGTCAAGACCGTGGTGTTGATGGCGGCGCTGCCGCCGGCGCTCAACGTGTTCGTGCTGGGACGGCAGTACGGCGCCTGGGTTGAGCCCGCATCGGGCTCGGTGCTGCTTGGCACGCTGGTTTCGGTCGCGACCCTGACCACAGTGATGTGGCTGGTGCAGAACGGTGGTTTGACGCAAGTTCTGCTCCGATAGGGCGCGGGCGCGATGCAACCATTGAACGGACTGCTGGTCCTCGACTTCACGACGCTGCTGCCGGGACCGCTCGCGACTTTGCTGCTGGCCGAAGCCGGCGCCGAAGTGATCAAGATCGAGCGGCCGGGCGGCGAGGACATGCGGCACTACGAGCCGCGCTTCGACGGCGAGAGCGCGATGTTTGCGCTGCTCAACCGCGGCAAGGCCAGCCTGGTGGCCGATCTCAAAGCGCCGTCCGGCCGCGACAAGCTGATGCCGCTGCTGCAACGCGCTGATATCTTGGTTGAGCAGTTCCGGCCCGGCGTGATGGCGCGGCTCGGGCTCGGCTTCGACGCCGTGAAGGCGATCAATCCGAAGCTGATCTATTGCTCGATCACCGGCTACGGCCAGACCGGTCCGCGGGCGGGCGAGGCGGGGCATGATCTCAACTACATCGGTCATACCGGATTGCTGGCGCTCAATCCGGGACCGCTGGACCGGCCGGTTGTGCCGCCGGCGTTGATCGCCGACATCGCGGGCGGCACCATGCCCGCGGTGATGAATATCCTGCTGGCCTTGCGTCAGCGCGATCACGACGGGCAGGGCTTTCATCTCGACATCGCCATGACCGACGCAATGTTCACCTTCGCCAGCCACGCGCTGGCTTCGGGACACGCCGGCGGGGCATTTCCCGGCATGGGCGGCGCGCGGCTGTCGGGCGGCTCACCGCGCTATCAGATCTATCCGACGCGGGACGGCAAATTCGTCTGCTGCGCGGCCCTAGAGGATCGGTTCTGGCAACCGTTCACCGCGATGATCGGGCTCGCGTCGGGATTAATCGACGACAGTCGCGATCCATCGGCGACGAAGGCAGCGATCGCCGCCATCATTGCCGGGCGCAGCGCCGACGATTGGCGGCCGTTGTTCGCGGCGGCCGATTGCTGCGTCACCATCATGGCGACCTTGGAGGAGGCGCTGCGCGATCCGCATTTCGCCGGGCGCGGGTTGTTTGCGCACAAGGTTGTCGGGCCGACGGGCGCGACCATGCCAGCGCTGCCGGTGCCGGTCGCGCCGCAATTTCGCGATGCGCCCGAAGCCGTGAAGGCGGTTCCCCGGCTCAGCGAATGAAGGCGAGGTTGACGCCGAGCAGGAGCACCCCGACGTAGAACAGGAAGCGGAAGAGTTCCGGCTGGACCAGGTTGCGGACGTACTGACCCAGAAACATACCGACGAAGGTAATGGCCATGGCGATAAACGAGCTGACCGCGTTTGTCGCGTTCAGCGTGCCGTTGCTCACGACCACCATAGTCAGCGCCAGCGTCGAGACCGTGAACGAGATGCCCTGCGCCTGGACCAGATCGTCGCGGTCCATGCCGAGCGACTGGATGTAGGGAATGACCGGAAACATGAACACGCCGGTCGCCGTCGAGACCGCGCCGTTGGTGGCGCCGAACAGCGGACCGAGCCACGGCTCGGCGCGCGGCGGAACCTGCAAGCGGACGCGCGAGATGCCGAGCAAGCCATAGAGAATGAGTGCGATGCCGAGTGCCTTGCGCGCCAGTGTCGCGGTCTCCGGTGTGAGCAGGCCGAGGCCGACCCATGTGGCGACGAACGTGCCGATGAAGCTCGCGAGCAGCGTTGGCCACAGCCTGCGGAGCAGCGGCACCAGCGAAGGCCCGAACCACGCCTGCCAGATGTTGGTGATGAGCGCCGGGATGACGACCAGCGCGGCGGCCTCGCCAGGCGACATGACGAGGCTGAGAAGGCCCACCGCGACCGTCGGCAGGCCCTGGCCGAGCACGCCTTTGACGAAGCCCGCGAACACGAATGCCACGGCTGCGACGACGATGATGGTGTTGATTTCCGGCATGCTGGAGATTGTCCGCGCCCTACGCCCGCAGCAATGCGCAATTGGCGGAACGATCCTTCGGCTGGGACGAAGTCATTGCGGTGATGTCTACAGGATTTCGCCGCGCATCAGGCGGGGCTGCGACGCGGCGGGAGCGACGCCCTCGCGCAAAACGGCCCGGCGCAGCGGGCCGATGCGTTCTAGCAGGTAAAGGCCGAGCCCCCGCGCGCCTTGCGTGGGGAGAAAATCGGACAGCAGCGAACGGTTGAGCAGATCGACCGCGAAGGTTCGGCTCGTCACATCGGTGCGGCGAAGCGCGTCGTAACGCGCCAGAAGGTCGGATGCGCCTGCGTCACGGCCTTCGTGGCGCGCCGTGACGACCAACTCGCCGATGGTGGCGGCATCGCGCAGACCCAGATTGAGGCCCTGGGCGCCAATCGGCGGAATGAGATGCGCGGCCTCGCCGATCAGCGCAATGCGGCTCTGGCCGAAGCTACGCGCCGTCTCGATCGCGAGAGGGAAGATGCCACGGCCGGGTTCCGCCATGATTTTGCCGAGGATCGAATGGGAGCGCTGCTCGAGTTCCTCGTTGAGGGCTTCGTCGTCGTGCGCCGCCAGCCGTGCCGCTTCGGCGGGTTGGACCACGCAGACCAGACTCGAATGGTTGCCGGGCAGGGGCACCAGCGTAAAAGGGCCACTCTCGGTGTGGAACTCGGTCGAGATGTCCTGATGCGGACGCGTGTGCGCGAGGTTAAATGTCATAGCGGTTTGCGAATAGCGGTGGCTGTCACTCTCGATACCGGCCGCTGCGCGGCACAGCGACCGTCGCCCGTCGGCGCCGATGACGAGCCGCGCCGATACACTATCGCCGCCGTTGAGCGTCACGGTCACGGCGGATGGGGCGATTTCAACCGAGAGCGCATTGTCCTCGATCCGCGTCAACGACGGCAGCGCGTCCGCGCGC
>JAPLPD010000223.1 GCA_026400395.1 Alphaproteobacteria bacterium
CGTGAGACAGTTCGGTCCCTATCTGCCGTGGGTGTCGGAGACTTGAGAGGATTTGCCCCTAGTACGAGAGGACCGGGGTGAACGCACCTCTGGTGGAGCAGTTGTCGCGCCAGCGGCAGTGCTGCGTAGCTATGTGCGGACGGGATAATCGCTGAAGGCATCTAAGCGAGAAACCCACCTCAAAACGAGGTCTCCCTAAACAGAGCCGTGGTAGACCACCACGTTGATAGGCCGGGTGTGTAAGCATCGTAAGGTGTTGAGCTTACCGGTCCTAATAGCTCGATTGGCTTGATCGCTCTTATCTTCAATGCGCATCAATCCTCGACACTGAAATTGCGCTGCGTGCGCCGCCTTTCATCGGGCGCGTGCGTGAAATACCAGCTTGCTTCATTAACGCTCATACGAGGGCGCGGAGTGTTGGACTCCGTGACTCTCGGATGCGCGCTCGATTTCCGTTTTTCGCCGACCTGGTGGTACTTGCGGGGGGCCTGAACCCGATCCCATTCCGAACTCGGCCGTCAAACTCCCCTGCGCCGATGGTACTAAGTCTTAAGGCTTGGAAGAGTAGGTCGCTGCCAGGTCTGCCAAAAACGGAAATCTCCTCGACACGATGAAAGATCGCTCTTTCGAGAGCACACAAAAGCCCTCGCGGAAACGCGGGGGCTTTTTTGCGTTTAGATTGCTGGTCTGGATTTGCCGCTCGCGACCTTTTCGCCGGCCGTTCATTCGCGCTAACTTCGCGTCACCAACCCAAGCCGAGAGGAAACATCCATGACCACCAACCGCGTCTATCGCATCGCCGTGATCCCCGGCGACGGCATCGGCAAGGAGGTGGTGCCCGAGGGCGTTCGCGTTCTGGAGGCGGCGGCGAAGAAATTCGGCTTCGAGCTGCGCAACGACGAATTCGACTTCGCGTCCTACGACTACTACGCCAAGCATCAGAAGATGATGCCGGACGACTGGAAGGACAAAATCAGCAAGCACGACGCCATTTTCTTCGGCGCCGTCGGCTGGCCGGCGAAAATTCCCGATCACGTTTCGTTGTGGGGCTCGCTGATCCTGTTCCGGCGCGAGTTCGACCAGTACGTCAATCTGCGGCCGGTGCGGCTGATGCCCGGCGTGCCGTCACCGCTGGCGGGGCGCAAGCCCGGCGACATCGACTTCTGGGTCGTCCGCGAGAACACCGAGGGCGAATACTCGGCGATCGGCGGCCGCGCGTTCCCGGGCACCGAACGCGAGGTGGTCATTCAGGAGACGGTGCTGACGCGCATCGGCGTCGACCGCGTTCTGAAATTCGCTTTCGAGCTTGCCCGCAAGACACCAAAGAAGCATCTGACCTCCGCCACCAAGTCGAACGGCATCGCCATTACGATGCCGTACTGGGACGAGCGCGTCGAGGAGATGGCGAAGCAGTTCTCCGACATCCAGTGGAACAAATTTCACATCGATATTCTCTCGGCGCTGTTCGTGCTCAAGCCGGACACCTTCAACGTCGTGGTAGCGTCGAACCTGTTCGGCGACATCCTGTCGGACCTGGGCCCCGCCTGCACCGGCACCATCGGCATCGCGCCGTCCGGTAACATCAATCCGGAGCGGAAATTTCCCTCGGTGTTCGAGCCGGTGCACGGCTCGGCGCCGGACATTGCCGGGCAGAGCATCGCCAATCCGATCGGTCAGATCTGGTCGGGCGCGATGATGCTCGAGCATCTCGGCGAGACCGAAGCCGCCGCGGCGATCGTCAAGGCGATCGAGAAGGTGCTGGCCGAGCAGAAGCTGCGCACCCGCGATCTCGGCGGCGCCGCCAACACCGTGATTTGCGGCAAGGCGGTCGCCGACGCGCTGGGCTAGCTGGCGGCTGTCATTCCGGGGCGCGCGGGAATGCGCGAACCCGGAATTCATAACCCGCAGAGTTTGGAAACTAGAGCTCCCATCCGATCTTGCGATCGAGCGAGTAGGGCCCGCCGCCGCGCAGCGCGACGAAGAACACCATCAGGCCCCACAGGAACGGCAGCTCGGCGCCGCCGCCCGGTGTTTGCGCGAAGTGGAAGCCGTTGGGCCAGTAGACCGCGAACGTGATCACTGCGAGCTCGATCGCGATGGCGCCCGCCGCAAAGCGCGTGAACAGCCCGACGATCAGCAGCACAGCGCCGACGGTCTCGGTAAAGAACACGAAATAGGCGAGCGGTACCGCCGGTTCGAGGCCGCGCTTCGCGAGCCCTGCGGCGAACCCTGTCACGGTCACCGCGCCGGTCAGCTTGCCGGATGTGAGCGCGTGGTAAAGCAGCAGCCCGCCGAGAGTGAAGCGCGTCAGGGCGTACGACAGATCGCGCACCACGTCATAAAACGGCGCTAGGAACGGCAGGATCGGCCTTGGTTCGCCCGGTGGCACCTGACGTGCATTTGCTTCGCTCATCGCATTCCTCCCCATTGGTCTGCTTTTGTTGTTACTTCAACGCATCCACCGGCAGCGCTTCCTTGAGCTGCGCCTCCGACAGAGCCGCCGGGATGTATTTGAATTGCACCGCGTCGTCCATGATTCCGGCCATGCCGGAAATCCGCAGCGGTTCCATGTTCTTGCGCGTCATGTACTCCGGCGCGCGGGCGGCGACTGGACGCGGCAGCTTCGACCATTCGGCATAGGCGTCGAGCGCCGCCGGATCGGCATACATCCAGTCGAGCGCCTCACGGTATGCCGCCATGTAGCGCTTGAGCACATCCTTCCGGCGTTCCAGTCCCGCCACGTTGACCACCAGCAGCCGGCTCGTCATGTCGCGCAGCGCCGGCACGTCGCTGCCGCGCGCGATCAGCCGAATGCGCCTTCGTCGACGAAATTCAGGTTGAACGGCGCGGCCGAGAATCCGATGTCGACCTGCTTGGTCAGCGCCTGCGTCAGCGTCGCGGTGTAGTTGCCGGCCGGTTGCGGCTTGAGAGTGACGCCGTAATGCTTCGCCAGATGCAGCGCGAACATGTTGGAGGCCGATCCGTTGGTCGAAATCGCGATCGACTTGCCGTCGGCGTCCTTGATGCTCTTGATCGGCGAATCCGCCGGCACGTAATAAAACTGCTCGTCGGCGCTGGTGAACGAAGCACCGACGCCGCGGATCGGCGCACCCTTGAGATAGGCGCCGAGCAAGGCATGGGTGCCGAGCCCGATGCCCATGTCGACGCTGTTGGAGATCACCGATTGCAGCGTTTCCGCGCTGCCCTGGGTGTACCGCAACTCCAACGAGAGACCGTGCTTCTTGAAGAAGCCCTTGTTCTGGCCAAGCTCCGAAACCGCCTGCTCCCAGCCGCCGCGCTGGCCGATTGCGATCTTCAGATTGTCGTCGGCGGCGGCGAGGCCGGGAAGCAGCAGCGCCGCGGCCAGAAGCGCCGTGCGGATCGCGAACCGGGCCATGATGTCCTCGTCATGTTTGAGATACCGCAAGCCTAGTGTCCCGGCGGCGCGATTGTCGAGTATGCTTCGCCGACAAATCGCTAAACCAAGGCACACAGCCCAAGCCAGAGCCCGAGCTTATGTCCAGCCTGCGAATCTACGGCATCGCCCGAACCCGTGCCTTCCGCGCGCTCTGGATTGCGATGGAACTCGGGCTCGACTATGAGCACGATCCCGTTGAGATCGGCGATGCTGGCGCCCGCACGCCGGAGTTTCTCGCGATCAATCCCAACGGGCGGCTGCCGGTCATCGTCGATGACGGCTTCGTGCTGTTCGAGTCGCTCGCCATCACGCTCTATCTAGCCAAGAAGCATTCGAACGGTGGCCTGTATCCCGGCTCGCTCGAAGGCGAAGCGCGGGCGTGGCAGTGGAGCCTTTGGGCGGTCACCGAGGTCGATCGCGGGGTCAACATCTGGTCGCTGCACACGGTCCGCCTGCCGACAGCGGAGCAGGATCAGGCCAAGCGCACCGAGGCGCTCAAGGTTCTGGTGGCGCCGTTCAAGGTGCTCGACTCAGCGGTGAGCGCGCAGCCCTATCTTCTCGGCAAAGACTTCACCGTCGCCGATCTCAACGTCGCCGCCGTCATCAGCCGCGCCGTGGAGATGGATTTGAGCGCAACGCCGCATCTCAAAGCCTGGCTGGAGCGTTGCCTCGACCGGCCGGCGGCGCGCCGGGCGCTGGCGCTGAAGACCGCGGCCGACAACGCGACGCCGGTGGACGTCACCCGCCGGATCGCGCGGACCAACCGGTTGTGACCGCGAAGCCAGATCCGTGAAGCCGACCCCGTTCAATCTTGGCCAATCGATCCAGCAGGCGCTGGCGCTGCACCAGCAGGGCCGGTTGGACGAGGCCGAGAAGCTCTACGCCCGCGTGCTGAAGTCGCAGCGCGACAATTTCGATGCGCTGCATCTTCTCGGAATGCTCAACAACCAGCGCGCCAAGACCGGCGAAGCCTATCGCTTGATCAATGCGGCGCTCAAGGTGCAGCCGCGCTCGCCCGACGCCCTGTCCAACCTCGCGCTGGTGCTGCACGCGCTCAAGCGTAGCGGCGAGGCGCTGGCGGCGCTCGACAAGGCGCTTGCGCTTGCGCCGGGGCACCTCGACGCGCTCAACAACCGCGGCAATCTGCTGCTCGACCTGGGGCGGCCCGAGGACGCGGCGGCCGCCTTCGACGCCGTGCTGGCGCTGGCGCCGCGCAACGTCCAGGCGCTGATCAATCGCGGCAACGCCCGCGCGGCTCAGGGGCATGCGGATCGGGCGATGGCCGACTACGACGCGGCGCTGGCCGCCGCGCCGGGCCATCCGCTCGCGCTCTACAATCGCGGCAACGCGCTTCGTGCCCTCGGCCGCGAACCGGAGGCGCTGGCGGCGTACGATGGCGCGCTCAAGGCCGCGCCGGACTACGCCAGCGCCTGGACCAATCGCGGCATGGCGCTGGCGGCCCTCAATCGCCATGCCGACGCGGTGCAGAGCTATGGCCGCGCGCTGGCGCTGCAGCCGGACAACGCCGATGTGCATTTCAACGCCGCGCTCTCGCTGCTGACGGCGGGCGATTATCCCCGCGGCTTTGCCGAATACGAATGGCGCTGGAAGCGCGCCGGCATGGGCGCGCGGAAGGATTTGCGGAAGCCTCTCTGGCAGGGCGAAACGCCGCTCGCCGGACGCACGATCCTGCTGCATGCCGAGCAAGGTCTGGGCGATACCCTGATGTTCGCGCGCTACGCGCTGGTGCTGGCCGGGGGCGGCGCGAAGGTCGTGATGGAGGTGCAGCCGGAGCTGAAATCCCTGCTGGGCGGTCTTGAGGGCGTCGCGGCGATCGTCGCGCACGGTGAGGCGTTGCCGCCGTTCGACGTGCATTGCCCGCTGACCAGCCTGCCGTTTGTCTGCAAGACCGAACTGGCGAGTGTGCCCGCGGAAATTCCTTATCTGCGCGCCACCGACGGGAGAATCGCCCATTGGCGTCCGCGTCTCGAAGGCTTGCGGGGCCCGCGCATCGCGCTCGCCTGGTCTGGGCGCGCCACCCACGTCAACGACCGCAACCGTTCGCTGTCGCTGGCGCAACTGGCGCCGCTGTTGTCATTGGATGACGTGAGCTTCGTCAGCATTCAGCGCGAGTTGCGCGCCGCCGACGCCGAGACACTGGCGCGTCACCCTCGTGTCGTTCATCTCGGAGGCCATCTTGACGACTTCACCGACACCGCAGCGGTGCTCGCGCTGGTGGATATGGTCGTCTGCGTCGACACGTCCGTGGCGCACCTCGCCGGCGCGCTCGGCCGGCCGGCGTTCGTGCTGCTGCCGTTTCAGCCGGACTGGCGCTGGACGCTCGAGCGTGACGCATCGCCCTGGTATCCGGCGATGCGGCTGTTCCGCCAGCCTGCCATTGGCGATTGGACCAGCGTGGTTACGCGCGCGCGCGACGAACTCGCCGGAATCAAGATTTGAAACGTTGCGGCTACCGACTCGCCGACATGCCGTCCCACAGCGCTTCGAGGCGGCGGCGGAATGCCTTCGGTTTCTCGGCATACAGCCGGCCGGCGATGCGGCGCGCCGCTTTCACATGCTGGGCCTGCCGCTGGCTGATCACGGAGAGCAGGCGCGAACGCCAGCGTGCCAGCGGCTGGTGGGGTTCGCAGTAGCCCGCCAGCACGGCCAGATCCTGGCACTTGCCGAGCCGATTGCGCAGCTTCTGCGCCTCCCGCACCCAGGTTCGCCCCAGGCGTGGCCACAGCGGCTCGACCAACTCGATCTGAAAGCGGTGCACCACCACGCGTTGGCGAAGATCGTGCAGTTCCTGGGCGCTCGCTTCACGCCATTTCTCGGGCATCAGACGGCGCGCGCGCCGATAGTCCTCGCGCAGCGCCTGGGTGACGTCCGAAAATGTAAGCTCGTCGAGCGGCCAGCGCTCGATCTGGGCTTCGGCGCGGTCGAGCGCCGCGGAGATGCGCTTTCGCAACGTTGGCGTGAGGCTCGCGGTCTCCGCGGTCACGCGCAAATCCTCAAGCTTGGTGCGGATGGTGCCCCACGATTGCGACGATAGCCGGTGCGACGGCGTGTGCTTCTCGCAGTCGGCGACGGCATCGAGCGCGGCCTGGGCGTCGCGCGCGCCGGCCAGCATCCGGGCGAGATCGCGCGCCTCGATGCGCCAGCGGCGTTCGCCCTCCGGCAGGTGCGGCTCGATCAAACGCAGGAACGCGCGCCAGGACTTCATGGCCGCGCGAAAGTCGTGAACCGCGACCGCCTCGACCCGCTTGCCATCCTCGATCGCCACCCGGCCTTCGGCGAGGATGTGGCGGGCAAAGTCCCGCAGCGCATTTCCGACGGCTTCCTGCGGCCGCAGCCCCGGTATGTCGTTCATGCGACAGATATATGAACGCGGACTATGACAACTACGCGAATTGGAAGCTCAATGCCCTTTCCATTCCCGTATGTGCTTGTTACATAAGCCTCGCCGGGGGCAGTTAGGCCTGCGGCCCGAATTGGCGCGGGGTGGAGCAGCCCGGTAGCTCGTCAGGCTCATAACCTGAAGGTCGTTGGTTCAAATCCGACCCCCGCAACCAAATAGACCTGCTAGATCAATGGTCTAGCAGGGTTTTTCTTTTTGCAGTTCATCGTCCAAAAAAGTATAAACAGGTATAAACTTTTTCGGCGGGGGCTTTGCACCTCGGAAAACGCCCAGATTGTGGGGAAATAGCGCCTGATCGCTGCTGTCGCAGACAACTGCGAAGGTCGTGGGGGGTCCAATAGGCAGCTTTAAATCGATTGTGTGGGCACTGCGGACGCTACCGAGCGCCTAAAGCCGCAAATGGGGGTGTTTGTTCCCAATTCGTCTGATCCACGCCTGTGGGGCTCCCAGATCCGAACGTCCCAGGTCGCCCAATTCCCCATCTCCAGTTGAGTGTGTGACTTTGCGCACTTAAAAAACCAGGGCACTGGGTAGATGCTGGCAATATCAGCAAGGGGGGAATTGCTATGCAGATCACCACCCAGAGCTCCAAACCACTGCAGACCATCTTTGGCGGCGGCTACGTCTTCGAGCAGCACAGAGATGAAACGCATTCGAACCTTTCGTCGTCCGATGTCGGCGGAGTGATTGGATCTATGACGGTGTTGATGATCGACGAGGTGATCAAATCTCTGAGGTCGGCGCTGTCACTGCGATAGCGTCATATTCCGCCTCCCTATTTTCAGCCAAGGATGACCCCAGCGCCCCCGCTCTGGGGTCATTTCGTTTTCCCAGCTGCGGGTAGAAGCACGACCGTGCCAGAGTCTCTGATCTAATTATGGTATCTAAATAAGATATCAGAAACCTATTGATGCCTTCGAATGGAGCACGACTTGCCCTCCGCAATTTATGTGCATATTAAAAGCTCC
>JAPLPD010000130.1 GCA_026400395.1 Alphaproteobacteria bacterium
CGCACGACGCCCGCCCGTTCGCGCTCCGACGCGCTCATCGTCAGTAATCCCCTGTCCATCAATGCCCCGTCGAATCAAACTCGAAAAGGGGACATTCTCACTTTGCACAAAGGGGACATTCTCATTGTGCGCTAACACACTCAATGCGGGTGTTTGACAGGGCGGGCTGGGGTCCGTAAGAACCTGCCAAACCTGCAAACCATCGGGATTGTTATGAAAGTCCGTAACTCGTTGAAATCGCTGCGTGGCCGCCACCGCGACAACAAGATCGTCCGTCGCAAGGGGCGCGTTTACATCATCAATAAGACCCAGCCGCGCTTCAAGGCTCGCCAAGGCTGAGCTGAGGCTGAGTCCAGGCTGAATCGGCCCCCAATCGGGGTTTTGGCGGCCCTTCGGGGCCGCCCGCACATCAGGCACCATCTGCTGCATTTGCCATCTTGCCGCCGCGCGGCAGGGGTTTAGATTCACGGGTGATGAACCCGCGATTCTCCGCCGTACTGTTTTCCCTGGCCCTGCTGTCGGCACTCGTGCCGCTAGGCCCGGCTTCGGCGCAGACCGCGACGCCCCCCAGTCCTCCGCCGCATGGCCAGGCCATCGAGCCTATGCAGCCGCCGAAGGATCTGCCGCGTCCCCAGCGCGGAGACCGCACCCGCAATCTTGACTTCCTGTTCGGCGCATTAAAAGCCGCGCCCGACGCCGACAGCGCCAAGCAGGTCGAGAACCGCATCTGGGCGCTGTGGCTCGCCTCCAACAGCGACACCGCCAATCTGCTGATGACCCGCGCCAAGGCGGCGATCGACGGCAATGAACTCGACCTCGCCATCGAACTGCTGGACGCCCTGGTCAAGATCAAGCCGGACTACATCGAGGCATGGAATCGCCGCGCCACGCTGCACTACATGCGTAAGGAGTACGGCCAGTCGATGGAGGACATCCGGCAGGTGCTGATCCGCGAGCCGCGCCACTTCGGCGCCATGTCCGGGCTCGGTATGATCCTGCAGGAGTTCGGCGACGAGAAGCGCGCGCTCGATGCGTTCCGCCGCGCGCTTGAGATCAATCCGCATCTCTCCAAGATCGACGAGATGGTGAAGTCCCTGACCGAGAAGGTCGAAGGACGCGGCATCTGATTGCTCCCGTTCATCCCATCGGCGCTTGAGACCGCAGTGCTCCCGTATCCGGTGTCGTGCGTATGATCCTCATCAGCCTTGCGATCGCCGCGGCGGCTCTCGCCGGGCTCGCGGCGTACAGCGAGATCGGCGTCCGCGCCATCGAACGCGCCCATCCTCCGGCCGGCCGCTTTGTCGATGTTGACGGCGGCCGGCTGCATCTCCTGGAGCTTGGTCCGGCCGGCGCGCCGCCGGTCGTGCTGTTGCATGGCGCCAGCGGCAATCTCCTCGACATGCGGGTGGCGCTGGGCGATCGCCTGGCGCAGCGCTATCGCGTGATCATGGTCGACCGGCCGGGACATGGCTGGAGCGATCGCCCGGGTGGAAGCGCAGACGCGTCACCAGCCCGGCAGGCGGCGCTGATCCATCACGCGCTCGTGCGGATCGGCGTCACCCGCGCCATCGTGCTGGGGCATTCATGGTCCAGGCGCTGGCAACCGCCTATACGCTCTCCTATCCCGAAAGCGTGTCCGGTCTGATGCTGCTCTCGCCGGTCACCCATCCGACAATCGAAAGCGTCGGATGGTATGCGCCGATATTGACCACGCCGGTTGTCGGCTCGTTGTTCACGCGGTTCTTGATGCTGCCGCTCGGAAGAATTCTGACCGCGCCGGGCGTGAGGGCGGTGTTTGCTCCGCAACAGGCACCCGCGAACTACGTCGAGCGGGCGGCCGTTGAGTTATTGCTGCGGCCCGGTGAATTGACCGCCAACGCCGAGGATCTCGCAGGGATCAAGGCGTTCGTCGCGGCTCAGGCGCCGCGCTACGGAGAAATTAAAGCGCCGACCACGGTGATGTCCGGCGATGCCGACGGCATCGTGTCGTACCGTCTCCACACCGAGATGATTGCGCCGATGCTGCCGAACGGCACGCTGATCGTGTTGCCGGGCATCGGCCACATGCCGCATCACGTTGCGGCCGATGCGGTGATCAAGGCCATCGACGAACTGGCGGCGCGGCAGACGCCGCGCCCGCCGAACTGACGGCTAGAACCTCGGCGACCGAGGTGCGCCGCGGTCGCCCGCGCCGGCGCCCGGTCCACCCGCCCCTGGACGGCCGAGAGCCTTCTTCTTGTCGTCCATCAGCTTCTTCTTCGGATCGGCGATCAGCCCCTCGCGGATCGCCTTCTTGCGGGCGAGCTTGCGGCCACGCCTGATCGCCTCCGACTTCTCGCGGTTCTTTCGCTCGGACGGCTTCTCGTAGGACTGGCGCTGTTTCATTTCGCGAAACACGCCCTCGCGCTGCATTTTCTTTTTCAGGACGCGGAGCGCCTGGTCGATGTTGTTGTCGCGAACGAGTACCTGCAAAGGATGTCCTTCTCTGTGCCGTTCTGTACAACCCGGCGGCCGCGCCTGCTTGATGCAGGTGTCAGGACCGAAAGGTCGTGTTGTTGATGTGGGCGCAAGGTGCGCTGCTGGCTGGACCGTGCGCCCATTCCGCTCCAAAGTCGAGGCGAATCGCCCTTTCCTGACCGTATCCACGCCAAAATAGCCGATTTCGGAGCGATCCATCCGGATTGTTAACGGCCAGCGGCTAGGTTTCTGGCATCCAGTCCCCGGAATCCGGCCTGTCGCGTCTGCGCCTCATGGCGCAGCGGCGGATCGGGCTTGGGGGCGAACCAGGCCGCGGAGTTGCATCCCCATGAAAAAGGCACTGCCGACGACGATGTTCGTGGACGATCAATCCCGGCTGAGCGCATTGCGGAACTGGGTGCTCGACCAGGGCGTAACCGAGATCGAGATGAGCGAGCGGCAGTTCTGGAATTTCGCCGGCCTCCAGCCGCTCGCCGAGAAGCCATGGGCGACCTTCATGGGCCGCCAGGTGCGCGTCCCCAACATGCCCGAGGGCGCGCAGAAGTGTCTCGGCGTTTTCGATCCGGAGCGGCCGGGCGCCATCTAGGCTGGCGCCGCCTTCATTGCGCTGGGCGCAAGGCGGGCCGTCGAAGACTTGTCTTGACCGGCCACGCCGCTCCACCCTCAATGGGCACTTCATGCCCTGTCAGGAGCCGCAGCCTCATGTTCGATTTTGATCGCGTCGTCGAGCGCCGGGTCACCCACGCGTCCAAGTGGGACAACATGGCGCGGCTGTCGGGCATCACGGCGCCGGACGCGATCCCCATGTGGGTCGCGGACATGGATTTTCCCGCGCCGCCCGGCGTCACGGCGGCGCTCAGCTCCGAGATCGAACGCGCCACCCACGGCTACTACGCCGACACCGGAAGCTGGGCCGCGGCGCTGACGGACTGGATGGCCCGCCGTCACGGCCTGAAGATCGAGCCTGGCTGGGTGAGCCCGACGCCCGGCATCGTGTCCGGACTGGGCCTGATCCTGCAGGCGGTCAGCGCGCCGGGCGACGAGGTCGTGGTGTTTCCGCCGGCCTATCACGCGTTCCGCAAGATCATTGTCGCCAACGAGCGGCGCATTCTCGACGCGCAGCTGGTCTTGCGGCAAGGCCGCTACGCCATGGACCTGGAGGCGCTGCGCGCCAAGCTCACGCCGCGCACCAAGGTGGTGTTCCTGTGCAGCCCGCACAATCCCGGCGGGACCGTCTGGTCTCCGGAGGAACTTCGCGCGCTGGCTGGCTTCTGTGCCGAGCACGACCTGATCCTGGTGTCAGACGAGATTCACTGCGACCTTGTTTTCAGCGGCGCGAAGCACACTCCGACCATGATGGCCGCGCCGGAGATCGCCGACCGGCTGATCACCTGCGTCGCCGCGACCAAGACGTTCAATCTCGCAGGCGCCCATGTGGGCGCCTGCATCGTTTCGAATCCGGCGTTGAAGCGCCGCCTCGACGCGCGGATCGCGGCCTGCGGGCTTGGCTCCTACAACGGCTTCGGCATGATCGCGACCGAGGCCGGGTGGCGCACCGGCGAGGCTTGGCTCGACGCGCTGCTGGTCTATCTCGCCAAGAGCCGCGACCAGTTCGACGCGCGCATCGAAGCGGCTGCGCCGGGCGCCCGCTCGATGCATCTCGACGGCACCTATTTGGCGTGGGTCGATTTTTCCGCGACCGGCCTCACGCCTGAGGATGTCGCGGCGCGCGTGGCCCAGCGGGCGCGGATCTATGTGAGCCCTGGCGAGCAGTTCGGGCCCGGCGGCGCGACCTGGCCTGGCTCAACGATTCTCGACGAGGCGTTGCGGCGGCTCGACGAGGCGTTCGCGGATATCCCGGCCCGGAAATGATGCAAGCGAGACTTCACCGATGAAGCGGCCCGTGGTCGGTGTGATCGGCAATACGCGCCTGGTCGAAGATCGGTTCACCGCTCAAATGGTCGGCGAGACCAATCTCCGCGCGGTGGCCGATGTCGCCGGTGCGTTGCCGATGATGTTTGCCGGCACCCCGGACATTACCGACCTCGGCGCGCTGCTGGAGGTGGTCGATGGCGTGCTGCTGACCGGCGGCCGGGCCAACGTGCATCCGTCACGCTTCGGCGTCGAGCCGCATCCCAGGCACGAGCCCTACGATCTTCCGCGCGATGCGCTGGCGCTGGCTCTGGTCGAGGCGTGCGTCGAGCGCGCCATGCCGCTGCTTGGCATCTGCCGCGGCTTCCAGGAAATGAACGTCGCCTTCGGCGGCACGCTGCATCCCGAAATCCGCGAACTGCCTGGCCGGGTGAACCATCGGATGCCGCGGCTGGAGTCCGGCGAAATCCATCCGGACCATGCGGTCATCTTTGGCGATCGCCACGATGTCCGCCTTGTCCCGGGCGGCGTGTTCGCGAAAATGCTCGGCAGGGAAACCATCCGGGTGAACTCGCTGCACGGGCAGGGCATTCTCGATCCCGGCCAGCGCATCGTCATCGAAGGTGTGGCGGATGACGGCACCATCGAAGCGATCCGGATCGCCGAGGCGCCGGGCTTTGCCCTTGGCGTGCAATGGCACGCGGAGTACGACCCGCAGCGCAATCCGGTCAACCGCGCGCTGTTCCAGGCATTCGGCGAGGCAGTGGCGAAGCATCAGCAGGCCCGTTGATCGGGGGCACCGCGGTCGTGACGGAATTACTACAAGGGAAGCGATTTATTGGTGCATGGGGCCAATATTTGGCGCGGTCCGATTGCGTCGGATCGTCTGGGTTCGCTAGGCTCTCATTACGATCGGAAAATAGAAATGAACGGCGGGACAATCCGCCGATTTTCGCGGGGGCGAAAATGACCATTCTAAACGGTCGCGGTGACGCGCGTGGCGCGTTTGCCGTGGAGCGCATCAAGGCAGGTATTGCCGTCGCGGGCATCGCCATCGCCGGATGCGTGCTCTCTGGTGAGGCTCAGGCGTCGTCGGGCGCTGCGCAAGAGGCGGTTAAGGCGTCCAACAACGCCACCCAGTCCGCCATTCAGTCGGCGATTACCACGGTCCGCGACTTTCTTGTGAATGTGCGCCGTCTCCAGTCCGGCAGCCAGCCGCTTCGCTTCGATGGCGACGCAAACGCCAGCTACGATCCGTTCGAGGCGCTAGGCTACGCCAAGTCCGGCATGGTGACCAAGGCGCGCCCGATGGCGGCGCCGGCCGGCCCGAATTACTTCGTCTCCGCTTGGGGGCAGGGCTCGGCGGATCACGAGCGCCGCAGCCTGACCTTCGCCGGCGCGGACGACAGCAGCCGGACCACATCGTTCACCGGGCTGGGCGGCGGCGACGTGGTGCGGATCGGCCTGGCCGACACTGCTGATGCGCTGGTGATCGGCCTGCTCGGCAGCCACACCTCCACCCATACCGACGCCGCGGGCGGCACAGCGGTGCGATCGCGGACGCCGGGCGTCGGCGCCTACCTCGCCTACATCAATGGCGGCTTCTCGATGGATTTCTCGGTGGTGGCGAGCTTCACCAGTTCGGATTCGACCGTGGGTGTTGTGACCACCAACACCAAGACCGACAGCTACACCTATTCGGCGAACATGCAGAACCGCTTCGACATGCCGAACAACTGGTGGATCGAACCGACGGTCGGCATCATCTTCACCCAGCTGAGCGTCAACACCTTGAACTTCACCGATGGCCACAGCACGCGCCTGCAGGGCGGCGCGCGCGTCGGCACCGAGTGGACGTGCGGAACGGTCAAAATCCAGCCGTCGCTGACCGGCCTTGCGTTCGGCGATGTGGTGGTCGAATCGCCTGTGCTCAACGGCACGGCGTTCGCCGGACCGACCGACAAGGGCTACCTGTGGGGCAAGGGCGTTGGAAAGGTGAACTTCCAGTGGACTGAAAAGTTCTCGACCTCCGGCGAGGCAGAGATCCGTGGCCGGGCCGATGTTATCGGTTATGGCGCCCGCGTGCAGGCGCGTTACACATTCTGAAGTTGCGGGACATCCGGCAAGGTTGGCGGGCCTTCAGGCCCCTTTCTTTTTGGCCGGTGGCCCTCATCGATGCGTAGTGAGCGCGCCGCCTCGGCGGCGTGCGAGCCGCTAACGCTGATTGCCCATTCGCCGCGGCGAAAAGCCTTCCTGCTGCGGCTGCTGCCCGCGCGGCGCGAATTGCTGCTCGATTTCGCGCGAGATGCGCTGCAGCCAACCTACGGCCCGCTCGGCGCGCTCCTTGTAGGCCCAGATGTCGGCCTCAAGCCGCGCAATCCTGTCCTCGGCGACCCGCAGTTGCATCGTGGTCTGATGCGCGACTGCGACTGCGTGCTGGGTGTTCTGCTCGGCAATGCCGGCTGCGCGCTGCAGCTTGACCAGAACGTCTTGCCCCGCCCGGTCCAGCGTATCGTTGCCATTCGGGAACTGGATGATCTGCTCACTCACTTGCACAACTCCACAAACACACGACAGCACGCCATTAGGAAATCCGATTATCGGGCCGCCGACAAGAAAATTTTTCGGTTGCTCTTGAGCTGCTGACTTGCCGTGGCGATCCAGCCACATCTGGACGCGGAGGGCGTGAGGCGCGTTTCCGTTCTAGTCGGCAACCTCGGGGCCGACGAAGGCGATGCGCAGCATGTTGGTCGCGCCCGGCGTGCCGAGCGGGACGCCTGCGACGATGATCACGCGGCGGCCCGATTTTGCAAAGCCGTCCTTGAAGGCGAGGCGGCAGGCGCGCTCGACCATGTCGGCGGTGTCGCGCGCATCCTCGGTCACGATGCAGTGGATGCCCCACGCCACCGAAAGTTTGCGGCCGGACGCCACGTTGGGTGACAGCGCCACGATCGGAACTTGCGGGCGTTCGCGCGCAACGCGGAGGCCGGTGGAACCCGAGAGGGTCCAACAGACGATGGCGGAAAGGTCGAGGGTTTCCGCGATCTGGCGCGCCGCGGCGGCGATCGCATCGGCGCCTGTTGCTTCCGGCTCGGCGTGCTGCGCCTTCATGATCGTATGGTAGGTGTCTTCGCTCTCCACCTCTTCGGCGATGCGGTTCATGGTCGAGACCGCTTCGACTGGGAATTGCCCGGCTGCCGACTCCGCCGACAGCATGACCGCGTCGGCGCCGTCGAAGATCGCGGTTGCCACGTCCGACACCTCGGCGCGGGTCGGCACCGGGCTGGTGATCATGCTTTCGAGCATCTGCGTCGCCACCACCACCGGCTTGCCGGCCTTGCGGGCGGCGCGGGTGAGCTGCTTCTGGATGCCCGGCACTTTCTCCAGCGGCATCTCGACGCCGAGGTCGCCGCGCGCCACCATGATGGCGTCGGTCAGGTCCATGATCTCGTCGATGCGTTGCACCGCCTGCGGCTTCTCGATCTTGGCCATCACGGCGGCGCGCCCGCGGGTGATCTTCTTGGCCTCGGCGATGTCGTCAGGACGCTGCACGAACGACAATCCGATCCAATCGATGCTGGCGTCGAGCGCCGCATCGAGATCGGAGCGGTCCTTCGGTGTCAGCGCCGAGAACGGCAGGATCGAATCCGGCAGGCTGACGCCCTTGCGGTCGGAGAGCTTGCCGCCGACCTCGACACGGGTGACGATCTTGTTCTTGCCCGCCTCGATCGCGACCAGCCGGATCTTGCCGTCGTCGAGCAACAGCGTGTGTCCGGCCTGCACGCCTTCGAAGATTTCCGGATGCGGCAGGTGCACGCGTCTGGCGTCGCCGGGTGCGTTGTCGGCGTCGAAGGTAAAGATGGCCCCGTTGTCCAGCATGGCGGAACTGCCCGCGAAGGCGCCGACCCGCAGCTTCGGTCCCTGCAGATCGACCAGAATGCCGATCGGCCGGCTGTATTCCTTCTCGACCGAGCGGATGGCGGCGACCATCTCGCGCATGCGGTCGTGCGGCGTGTGGCTCATGTTGATGCGAAACACGTCGGCGCCGGCCTTGAACAGTCGCCCGATCATCTCGGCGTTGCCGGAGGCGGGCCCAAGCGTGGCGACGACTTTGGTGCGGCGCAGCCGTCTCATCGTGCGGGTCCTCGCGGCAGTTGTGACGGGGCCTGACGTCCCGGCGTCGGCAGCACCGGCGTGCCAGGTGTAAGCGGGCGCGACTGCGGCCCGCCGTCGGCGGTGTCGGAGAGTTGAATCGTCCAGGCCCGCTGCTCGCCGGTATCGACCTCGAAGAAGCCGGTGCGGTCGAAGCCACGCGCCAGGCAGTCCCGGTTGCCCTTGATGGTGAATTCCTTGTCGCGGGTGCACATAAAGGCTTGGCCCGCCCATTCGCCGCCGCGGTCGTAGTCGATGGCGTAGATATAATAGAAACGCGCGATCAGCGCGCCCTTCAGCACAGGCTCGCAGGCGCGCGCCGACAGGTTCCACCAGCCCTCGGTGACCCAGCTTCCGTCGGTGTCCTTATAGCCGACGGCTACTCCGACGCGGCTGCCGGTGTTGTTGCAAAGCTGGAAGTCGGCGCGGGCTTCCGACGGCAACAGAGCCGGCGCAAGCGCGAATGCCGCCGCGAACAGCAGAGATCGGCCGGACGTGAAAGCGGGGAAAGGCAAGGCGATTTATACCTTCTTGAAGGCCGGTATCGCGTGAAGGCTTACGGCGTGTCAACGACGATGGCGCGAAAATCGTTCACGTTGGTCCATGTGGGGCCGGTCTCGACCAGGTCGCCAAGGCGGGTGAAAAAGCCCGTCGAATCGTTGTCGGCGAGAAAATGGGCCGGATCGAGGCCGAGCAAATGGGACCTTTCAAGGGTGGTTTGGTTGATCACGGCGCCCGCCGGGTCGTCCGGGGAACCGGCCCCGCCGTCGGTGCCGTCGGTGTCGCCGGCCAGCGCGGCGATGCCTGGGGTCCCTTGCAAGGCCACGGCCAGCGCCAGGGCGTACTCCTGATTCGGGCCGCCGCGCCCCCGGCCGCGGATGGTCACGGTCAACTCGCCGCCGGACAGAATGATCGCGCGGCGGCCGGCCGCCTGAAGTTCTCGCGCGAGACGTGCATGCTCGGCACCGCGTTCACGCGCCTCACCCTCCATATGATCGCCGAGCATGATGAGTTCAAAGCCGAGCAACCGGACGTCGCGCTCCACGGCGCGGAAGGCATCGGCCGGGCGGGCCACCAGTTTGTATTCGCCGGAGGCGAAAACCGGGTCATTCGGCTTCGGCGATTCGTTGGCGATATCCGCCAATGCTCGGGTCACGGCAGCCGGAATATCGAGTTTGTAGCGCGTGAGGATCGCGCGAGCATCGGCGAGCGTGGTCGGATCGGCGACCGTCGGCCCCGAGCCGATCACCGCCGGATCGTCGCCGGGAACATCGGAGATGGCGAGCGTGAGCACGCCTGATTGCCGCGCGAGCTTGGCCAAACGTCCGCCTTTAATGCGCGAAAGATGCTTCCTCACGGTGTTGATCTCGCCGATGTTCGCGCCGGAGCGAAGCAACGCCCGCGTCACCGTTTGCTTGTCGGTGAGCGTCAGTCCTCGCGCCGGAGCAATCCAGTTCGCCGAGGCTCCGCCCGAAAGCAGCACGAGTACGAGGTCGTCCGGGCCTGCTCCCTCCGCCAGTTCGAGCGCGGCTTCGGCCGCCTGAAGTCCCGCCGCATCCGGGATCGGATGGCCGGCCTCGATCATGGAGATCGATCGCAGCGGCCTGCCATACCCTTGACGGGCCACGGCAATTCCCAGCAGCCGGTCGCCCAGGCCGGCATAGGCGGCCTCGGCCACCTCGGCCATCGAGCCGCCGGCCTTGCCGGCCGCCAGCACGATCAACCGGCCGGATTTCGGCGGCGGCGGCAGGTGTTGCGGCAGGCAGGATGACGGATGCGCCGCCGCGATTGCGGTGCGAAACAATCCGTCCAGCAGCGCTCTCTCGGTCATCTTTCAGGCTCTGAACTCGGTTGTTCGGCTTCGACCATGACGACTTTATCGCATGAGGTGGACTGCACAGACGCGAACAAGCACGTTATAATGCCTGATAAGAAGATTCCGTGGGGCGGAAACACACCCGGCGAAAACGCCGGCTTCAGGAGGAGACCAGGCCGCCGAGCGGCCGGCATTCATCGCGGAATTTTGGTCGTTGCGCGTTCGCACTCGCGGCCGCGTCGATGGTCGCCGGATCGGGTGAGCAAGGCGCTGGCGTAACGTCAGCAATCACCCAACCATGCCCGCCGCTTCCCGCCGGGGAACGCGGCGGGCTTCTTTTTGCGCCCCTTCAAAGACCTCGTCCGCGCGTCTATCTTGGGTGCAACGAAGGAGCGTTCATATGGACGAAAAGACCCAGACCGAGCTCGAAGCCGCCGTCTATCGGCGTCTCGTCGAGCATCTGCGCGGCCGCACCGATGTGCAGAACATCGACATGATGAATCTCGCCGGCTTCTGCCGCAACTGCCTCTCCAACTGGATGAAGGATGCCGCCGACGCCAAGGGCATCCCGATGAGCAAGGACCAGAGCCGCGAGATCGTTTACGGCGAGCCGTTCGAGCAGTGGAAGGCGAAGCATCAGAAGGAAGCCTCCAAGGATCAGAAGGCGGCGTTCGAGAAATCCTCGGCTGCGCACAAGCACTGACCATCCGTTGTCATTCCGGGGCGCGAGCGCAGCGAGCGAACCCGGAATCCAGAAACAGGTTCGGGAATTGTACGTGGATTCCGGGTTCACACCTTCGGTGCGTCCCGGAATGACGCGGTGAGGTATCGGTGTCTACTCTTCTCATCAAGAACATTGGCGAGTTTTTCACCGGCGACATTGCGCGCCCGCAGTCAGCGGTGACGTCGCTGCTGGTCGACGGCAGCAAGATCGCGGCGCTTGACCCGCCGGCGGATACCAAGGCCGACGCGGTGCTCGACGCCGGCGGCAGTGCCGTCATGCCGGGTCTCGTCGACGGCCACGTCCATCCGGTGTTCGGCGAGTGGACGCCGACCCAAGACACCATCGGCTGGATCGGCAACTACCTGCATGGCGGCACCACAACGATGGTGTCGGCCTGCGAACTTCATGTGCCGGGGCTCGATTACGAAAACCTGACCCCCGATCTCGTCACTTCGCTGGCGGTTGTCACCGCGGCGACCACCGGCCGCATCCGCTGGAGCGGCGCCAAGGTCTATGCCGGCACGGTCATCCTCGTGCCCGGCATGAAGGAGGAGCATTTCGACCGGCTCGCCGCGGCTAAATCGATCTGCGCTAAGTTCATCTTCTTTCCGCTTTCGACCCGCAAGGACGAGGCGCTGCAATATCAGCAATGGTGCCGCGCCCGCGGCATCCGCACCAAGGTGCACACCGGCGGCGTGTCGCGCTCCGGCCTGTCGCAGATGTGCGGCTACGACATTCTTGAATGGCTGAAGCCGGACGTGGCCGCGCATCTCAGCGGCGGGCCGATCCCGATGAGCGATGCTGACCTCGACAAGGTGATCGACAACACATCGTTCGCCATCGAGATATGCTCGTCAGGCAATTACGGCTCGACCAAGCGCGCGGTGGACCGCATGCGCGAGAAGGGCCAGTTGGCGCGCCTGACGCTCGGCACCGACACGCCCGGCGGCACCGGCGTCATTCCGCGCGGCATGCTGCGCAACATCTGCTACATCGCCTCGGTCTGCGGCGTGAAGCCGGCCGAGGCGGTTGCCATCGCCACCGGCAACACCGCAAAGGCTCACGGCCTCGACGTCGGCATCCTGGCGCCGGGCCGGCCGGCGGACATCATCGTCTGTGGTCCGGTCGAAGGCTCGGCCGGCGCCAGTATCGGCGACGCCATCGGCCACGGCGATCTGCCCGGCATTTCCTACGTTATCGCCGACGGCGAGATCGTGGTCAGCGGCCGTAGCCGCCAGACCCCGCCGCCGAAGCGCAAGCTGTTCTTCTCCTGCTGCGACGTGCACGCGGGTGGCTTCTCGGCCGAGTAATCGCGGACTTCGGGTTCGCCGCGCCCCGGAATGACGGCGGAGCGGCTTTCGTGTCATCCTGACTGAAGCGTGCGGGTTTGCCGCCGCACGAAACGGGAGGGCACCATGAACGGCGCGGGCGTCATTGCTGAAATCCTCAAGCGCGAGGGCACGGACATTCTCTCGTGCTATCCGCGCAATCCGTTGATCGAGGCGTGCGCGGCGATCGACATCCGCCCGGTGCTGTGCCGCCAGGAGCGGGTCGGCGTCGGCATCGCCGACGGCTATTCACGCATCAAGCGCGGCAAGCGGAACGGTGTGTTCGCGGCGCAAGCGGGCCCCGGCATCGAGAACGCATTCGCCGGCGTGGCCCAAGCGTATGCTGAGAACGTGCCGATGCTCGTCATTCCGGCGGGTCTGCCGCTGGCGCGGCAATACGTGCGGCCGGTGTTTCGCGCGGCGGATGTGTATCGACCGGTCACCAAATGGTCGGCGCTGGCGCACGACGTGCAGGAGCTGCCGGACCTGATGCGCCGCGCCTATCACGCCATGCGCTCCGGCAAGGGCGGCCCGGTGATGGTCGAGGTGCCGGACGAAGTATTCGAGGCGGAATTGAAAGGCGAACTCGACTACAGGCCGGTGCCGATGCTGCGGATGGCGCCCGATCCGGACGCGGTGAAGCGCGCGGCGCAGATGCTGCTGGCGGCGAAACATCCGGTGATCCTGGCGGGGCAGGGCGTGCATTACGCCGAAGCGGCCGGGCAACTCGCGGCGCTGGCCGAACTCATTCCGGCGCCGGTTGCGACCACCAATCCGGGCAAGAGCGCGATCGCCGAGAACCATCCGCTGTCGCTCGGCGCTTCGACCCGCTCGCGCGGCAAGCCGTACACCGACTTCATGGCCAAGGCCGATCTCATTCTGGCGATTGGTTCGAGCCTGACCAAGACGCCGTTCGGACCGGGGGTGCCGACCGGCAAGGCGATCATCCATTCGACCAACGATGCGGGCGACGTCAACAAAGAGTACCGCGCTGATCACGCGGTGGTCGGCGACGCGGCGCTGGTGCTCGACGCGCTGGTCGCCGAGGTGGCGCGGCAGAAGGGGGCGGGCGGCGGCAACGCGCTCGCCTCGCTGAAGGAAGAAGTCGCGGCGGGTAAGAAAGCCTGGCTCGCGGAGTGGGCGAAGTTCCTTGATTCCGACGAGACGCCACTCAACCAGTACCGCGTGATCCGCGACATGATGCGGACGGTCGATCGCGGCAACGTCATCATGACGCACGACTCGGGCAGCCCGCGCGAGCAGATGATGCCGTTCTGGGAAACCACCGCGGCGGGCTCCTATATGGGCTGGGGCAAGTCGACCCAACTGGGCTACGGCCTCGGCATCACCATGGGCGCCAAGCTGGCTGAGCCGAAGAAGCTTTGCATCAATGTGATGGGAGACTCGTCGTTTGGCATGACCGGCATGGATATCGAGACCGCCGCGCGCAACCGCATCGGTATTCTCACCGTGGTGTTCAACAACGGCGTCATGGGCGCCGAGCGCGATGTGCTGAAGATCTCCGACCAGAAATACGGATCGATGACGGTCGGCGGCAACTACACCAAGGTTGCCGAGGGATTGAACGTCGCGGCCCGCCGCGTCGAGAGGCCGGGCGACATCGTCGGCGCGTTCAAGGAGGCGGTGACCACCACGGAAACCGGCGCGCCGTATCTGCTGGAGTTTGTCGTCAAGGAAGGCCGCGACTTCTCGCGCTATCCGCTGGCGGGGCTGTAGATGCCGTCGCCGCGCGCGCGGCAGGCATGCGTTGCGGCATATTTGCGCGCCGCGTTCGGTCGCCGTTGCGCTATTCTCTGGGCGGCAACCGGAAGGACGACACGATGCGAAGGCTGATGCTCGTCGCGGCCGCGGCCCTGATCGCCGCCGCGCTCCCGGCGCAAGGGCAGGCGCAGGAAAAGAAGACCGTGACCATCGCGGTGTCCGGCCCGCCGGCGCAGCTTTATTTCCTGCCGGTGGTGTTGGCCAAGCAGCTTGGCTATTTCGAGCAGGCCGGCGTGAGTGTCGAACTGCAGCACTTCAACGCCGGATCGCGGGCACTGGAATCGGTGATCGGCGGCAGCGCCGATATCGTCGCCGGCGCCTATGAGAACACGGTGCGCATGCAGGCCAAGGGTCAGCCGATGCAGAGCATCGTGCTGTTCGGGCGCTATCCGCAAAACATCCTCGGCATCAGCAAAGCCAACGCCGCGAGCTACAAATCGCCGGCCGACCTGAAGGGCCAGAAGATCGGCATCACCGGACCGGGTTCGGCGACACAGACGTTCCTCAACCTGATCCTGGCGAGCGCGGGCCTTAAGCCCGATGACGTGACGCCGATCACCGTCGGCGCAGGGGCGGTCGCCGTCGCCGCCATGCGGCGGCAGGGCGAGCTCTATGCCATCTCCAATCTCGATCTCGCCATCACCGAACTGACGATGGCGGGTGACATCGTCGTTGCGGTCGACAGCCGCAACACCGAGGGCACCCGCGCGGTCTATGGCGGCGACTATGCCTCCGGCAGCCTCTACGCGCCGGTTGGCTTCGTGCAGAGAAATCCGAAAAATGCGGAGGCGATCGCCAAGGCGATGGTGCAGACGCTGGCCTGGATGAAAAAGGCCACGCCCGACGAGATCGTGGCGAAGCTCCCGGCGGATTTCTACCAGAACAATCCGCCGGTCTATCGCAAGGCGCTGGAGAACAACCTGCCGAGCTTCTCGCCGGATGGGCTGATGCCGAAGGACGGACCCGACAACGTGCTCAAAGCGATGGTCCGGTTCGATCCAGCCATTGCCGCCGCCAAGATCGACATGATGGCCACCTACGACAACCGTTTCGTCGAGGCGGCGCTGAAGTCGGCGAAATAAACGTGGGGCTCCGCCCGGATCGCGTGCGAAAATAAGGCAATCTTTCCCACAGCTTGGCTGTGGATGACGGGGGTGGCGGCCGCTTCGCCTTGCTCTGGCGGCGCGGTTTCCCGAAAGCTCTCTAGTGAAGTGGCGGAGACAGTCTCCGCCGGCCCACACTGAGGAGCGTTCGATGTCCGCCGTTGAAAAAGAGCAGCCAGAAGCCGCCAACACCCGTTTCGCCAAGGATCAGCTGAAGGCGTTCGTCGAGCGCATCGAGCGGCTCGAGGAAGAGAAGAAGACCATTTCCGATGACATCCGCGACGTCTACGCCGAATCCAAGGGCAACGGCTTCGACGTGAAGGCCCTGCGCGCGGTGATCCGTCTGCGCAAGCAGGAGCCCCAGGAGCGCCAGGAGCACGAGTTGATCCTGGAGACCTACATGAACGCGCTGGGGATGCTGGCGGCGTAGTTGCGCGGTTGCGCCACGCCACCGACATCACCCTGGGCTTGACCCGGGGGCCATCGTTTTCGAAGAGTGAAGGATGGTCGGATCAAGCCCGGCCATGATGAACTTGAACTTCGTTACAAATCCAGCCGCTTGCGCGCAACGCCGGCGTCGAGCGTCATAGCCGCGGCATCGATCTCAACCGGCTTGAATACGCAGCGGGCGAAGCGCGACTTCTCGTCGAACGGGACGGTGGCGTCGATGCCGAGCTTGGTGCGCATGCCGCGGTCGGAGACGCGGACATACTCGTGCCCGCGCGCGGCGGGCACCATGAAGACGTCCTTTGACGCCTCCATCCGCGTCGCCATCGCATATTCGACGTCGGCGGGATCGCGGATGTCGATGTCGTCATCGACCACGATCACCATGTCGAGATCCTTCAGCGCGCCGAACGAGGCCATGATGGCGTTGCGCTGCAGGCCGTCGTGGGCCGAGCCGGTCTTCTTCACCTGAACGATGGCGTGGAACCGGTGCAGGCCGCCTGCCGTCATTTCGGCGTCGGTGACGATCGGCACCGCGCCCTGCAGCACCTTGAGAAGGCTCGCCTCCAGCACGTACTTGCGAAGGACCACGGTCTCGCGGCCGTAGCCGTTGATGGCGTGGTAGATCGGCTTGTTGCGGTGGGTCACGGCGGTGACTTCGAACACCGGCCCCGGATCGGCTGACGCGAGATAGCCGACGAACTCGCCGAACGGCCCTTCCATGATCTCCTCGTCGCACTTCAGCACGCCCTCGAGAACGATCTCGCTTTCGGCCGGCACCAGAAGATCCTGCGACACCGCCCTCACCACCGGCAGCGCACGGCCGCTTAAGCCCCCGGCAACCGCCAACTCATCGGCGTTCTCCGGCATCTGCGAGCCCATGGTCGCTGCGGTGTAGTGCAGCGCGAGGTCAGCGCCGATGCAGACCACGACCGGCAGATGTTGGCCCTTCTTCTGCGCGCGTTCGAAAGCCGCTCGCAGGTGGCGGCCGAAGTCGAGTTGGATGGCGGCGCGGTTGCCACCGGCCAGCATCAACCGGTGATACGACGCGTTGTAGACGCCGGTATCGGGGTCGCGCGCGATGACGATGCCGGCGGTGATGTAGCGGCCGGCGTCGTCGGCGGTGTGGTGCAGCGCGGGTAGTATTTTGCCGATGTCGATGTCGGTGCGGTGCACCTGCTCTTGTGCCGGCGCTCGCTCGACCATCACCGGCGGCTTCGGATCGCCGAGTGCGCGCGCGACGAACTCGCGGACGCCGCGGAAGTCGGCGCCGAACGCCGCCTCCACGTTGGCCTGGCACGACAGCAGATTGCCGATCACCGGCATGGCGTGGCCGTTCACGTTGGAGAACAGCAGCGCAGGTCCGCCGTCGAGCTTTTTCATCATGCCGGCGACTTCAAGATAGGGATCGACTGGCGCGGAGTAGGTCTGCAGGCGGCCGCCTTCAGCCATGCGCGCCAGCGCAGAACGAAAGCGCGTGTCGAGAACCGAATTCGATAGCGTCAACGTCGGACTCCGGGATCAGGGCTTGGCTCGCAGGGGGGGGAGCTTGCAGCGTTGCCGTCATCATACGGGCATTTGGCGGAGGCACGATATGAAAAGCATGCGCCGCGCGCTAAACACGCGATGGAGGCAACCGGGCGATGGAGGGATTACTGCAGGCTCGCGGTGCGCCGCGCCGGACCGAAGGTCATCGTCGCCGGGAAGACCACGGCGCTGCCGGAGAACTGGGCATCGGTCATGCCGAGGTGCGGATCGTTGGAGAACGTCATCAGCACCGATGAGCCGGGCTTCTTCATGAACTGGGTGAGGCCCGCGAGGTCAGGCTCTCCGACCTGCGTGACGACCAGAGAATTCTGCACGCTTGGCGCGAGCACCAGGCCACGCAGCCACGGATCATCGAGGCGCTCGTTGGGCTTGACCGGGCGGCTCTGAGCCATGGCTTCGACCGGCTTGCTGACAACCGAGGTCAGGCCCCTGCTGGTCACGACGGCCGGGGCAACCCGAGCCCCGCTCTTTGCGTCGGCCTGCTGGGCGGCATAGGCCAGCGCAACCTCGGCCGGAACGCGATCCTGGCTTGGCAGTCCGCCGAGGCTGGCGGTGACGTCGCGACCCGGCGACAGGCGGCGGGCGCTGGATACGCTGAGCGCGTTGGTCTCGGGTGTCGCGGCGAGGGCGTTTCCGGTGTTATCCCAGAGGCCACGCATGTTGATGATGTCGTTCGCTGAGAGCGACGCGACCTGGATCGGCGCCGCGGCCCGTGGGGCAGGCGCCGGCGCCGGGCGGGCCTCGGCAACCTGATAGGCCGGCCGGCGCGGCGGCATCGGCACGGCCTGGGCCGTCGCGAACTGGGGTGGCGGGGCGCTGGCGACGGGCTCGATGGAGGCGATCTGGTATCGGGCGGCCGCCGGCGTCGCGGGCTTGGTTGTCTCGGACTTGGCTGTCTCAGATTGGGCCGCTTCCTGCTTGGCGGTCACGCCGCGCTTGGCGGGGGCGCTTTCGCGGGCGGAGACACTGTCGTCGCCTTCTTCGGCGTCCTTGTCGCGGCCGAACAGAGAAGCCAGGAAGGTGCGCTTCTTCGGTTCGCCGACGCCGCGATGATTGATTCCGCGCTCGAGGTCGGCCTTCGCCAGTTCATAGCCGGGCAGTGGATCGCCGCTGGCCGGCAGGTGAACCGTGCGGCCATCCGGGAACAGCTTCACAAGTTGCTCGCGGGACATGCGCGGCCACGCGCGGACGTTGCCGATATCCAGATGCACGAACGGCGAACCGGAGGTCGGATAGAAGCCGACGCCGCCGCCTTGCAGCCGCATCGCGGTCGCGCGCAGCTTATCGAGGGGAACGCCGGGGATGTAGAAGTCGATGGCCTTGCCGAGCGTGTGCTGGCTGTTGCGGGCCACGCCACTGCTGCGGTTGCGCAGCATGGAATTGGTGGCTGGCGAACGATAACCGCAGATGATGTGGATCGCTTCCTTGGCGCCGACCTCCTGGTAAACCTCCCAGAGCAGATCGATCTCTTCGCGGTCCATCGTGACCGATTCATTTTTGCGCCAGTCGCGCATGATCCAGTTGATCTTCTTCAGCGCTTCTTCGTCGTACTGGCCGTTCTTCTTGTAGGTGACGGTGAGGTCTTCGTCGGTGTGGACGTGGTGCAGGGTCAACGTACGGGTATCGCTCAACGCGCTGGCCTGCTGCATTCCAACGGAGCCGCCTAGCAAAAGACAGGCGGCGAGACCGGCG
Organism: Alphaproteobacteria bacterium; assembly: GCA_026400395.1. Taxonomy (GTDB): domain Bacteria; phylum Pseudomonadota; class Alphaproteobacteria; order Rhizobiales; family Xanthobacteraceae; genus Z2-YC6860. The sequence continues at coordinate 18,943 of JAPLPD010000130.1, forward strand.
CGATTAAACGCGCGGGTGACGCTCATCCCAACTCCGGCAAATTGCGCGGCACACACTCGCACGTGCGATCTCGTCCCCACGGGTCGCTAAGCGAAAAACGATCGGTCTCCACGGTAATGCGCCGTGGTGACATGGATAACGCAGTGTTGTCGGGATGGGTTAATGCGGAATTACTGCCCCTCCGGCCCCCGAGACCCAAGTCCTACCCCCGGAGTATGGCGAAAAGTGGCCTGTGAAATCCAGGCTTAAGGTCCGAAAGTTCCACAACACTCCGGGTATGGTTAAGGGCCGGATCGTGAAATCCGGCCCTTTTTTTAATGGTTTTCGCCGCAATTTTAACGGAAAAGCCAGCCGAGCGGACCTGAGCTGCCGCCGCTGCCGCCGGCTGCATTGCGTAGTTTGGCGCCCTGCTCGGGCGTTGGCTTGAAGTTCGGATCGGCCGGCCGCTCGATGACGACGTCGGCCATCTGCCGCTCGCTGCCCTTGAGGATCGAGATCAGCTTGGCGTCGAGGCCATAGACGTCGTCGCGGAACTGCAGTTTGCCGGCCTCATCGACGAACGCAGTCTGGTAGGTGATGTGGACCGGGATCTGGTTGACAAAGTCGATCTGCTTTTCCTCGCCACTGAGCATGCGCTTGACGCTCTCGGCGGTGTAGTTGCCCTTCGGCGCCGCGTAGGACAGCAGCACCTCGGCGTACTTCATTGGATCCTGCACGCGCATGCAGCCGTGGCTGTAGGCGCGCTTGTCGTGGGCGAAGTAGTGCTTCTCAGGCGTGTCGTGCTGGTACACCAGGAACTTGTTCGGGAAGTTGAAGCGGATTTGACCCAGCGCATTGCGCTCGCCTGGCGGCTGGAAGACGCGCACGCTGCCGTCGCGGTCGCGTTCCATCTTGAGCCCCTGGCGCTCGAAAATCTGCGGGTCCGAGGTTTCGTAGAGCGGCAGCAGTTCGTTATAGATGATCGACTGCGGCACGTTCCAGGTCGGGTTGACCGTGATGTACTTCATCGTCTCGGTAAGCAGCGGCGTCTCGTGCTTCGGTTTGCCGACCACGGTGCGGGTCTGCCAGACCTTCTCCCCGTTGTTATAGACGCGCAGGAAGAAGTCCGGGATGTTCAGCATGACGTGGGTGCGGCCGAGTTCGCGCGGCATCCAGCGCCAGCGCTCCATGGTGGCGAGCACCGAGTCGAGCTTGCGGGCGCGGGTCGGGCCGTTAAGCGCCTCGATGGTTGGGCCATTCAACTGTCCACTGACGGCAATGCCGCTGTTCTTCTGGAATTTGCCGACCGCCATGGCCAGCGCGCCGTTGTAGTTGGAGTTGGGTTCGGCCGGGAGGCCGAGACGCTCGCGCAGGAGCGGCACGCGAGCGTCGGCGACGATGGTCTCCTTGCCGCTCTTGTCGCGGATGTAGCGCAGCACCGGACCGTTGCCGATGCGAGTGGCCGCAGTTTCATCCGTCTGATCGCGCACCTCGGCGAAGCGGGCCTTGAGCGCCTGGTAAGCCGGCTGCTGCGGGTTGAGCAACTCCAGTGTCTTCGCCAGGTCGTTCGACGCAGCGATTTTCTTCAACACATCGTCGGCGTCGAACGCGAGCTTGTAATCGGCGTTCGGCGTGACGCGGCTGAAGTGCACGCGGCCGGTCATTGCGTGGCGCGCATAGGTCAGCAGCGTCTCGGTGAATTTCAGCTCGGCCTCGGCTTGGGCTTCCGCGCTGCCGACATTGAGCCTCGGCATCGGATAGTCTATCGGGTCGAGACCGTCCTCGTCGAGCGTTTTGAGCCCGCATTCCCCGGATGACGCTCTGATTTCCGCAACGCTCACGCCGATTCAGATATAGGCATCAGCACCTTATCCTGGATCGAGCGAGGCGATCATGGCGCACCCAGCGGGTGAATCGGACTCGGACGTTCCTCG
>JAPLPD010000321.1 GCA_026400395.1 Alphaproteobacteria bacterium
GCGGATGTGGATAACGAGGGGCGACGCTACCGCTGTGAAGGCGCGCGACCCCCCTCGTTACCCACAAACGCTCAGCCCCATCCAAAAGGGGACATTCTCATTGTGCGGAACGAGGGGACATTCTCATTGTGCGTTGACACTGGCAAGTTGCGCGTTCTCGTCGCATTAAACCAGGTTGTGCCAAACCCCATGAGACGGGAGTGCGGACTTGTGAGGGTGCATTGGAAAAGCCAAAGCCCCGGCGCTTGCAAGCGCGGGGATCCGGAGTGGCCGTTCAACGGATGCGCACGACGCCGGGCGTCGGAATGTCCGAACAGCCACGGTGCCGGCCGGCCGCGCACCGATAAACGTCACGGTGCCGACCTGGCCGTTATGGGCGGGAGGCGTGAACGGCCGTGCGCCGCCGAGATAAGTCACGTTGCCCGCTTGGCCGGTCTGGGCAGGCAACGTCCTGGGCGGCGCGCCAAAGTAGGTTGCGCCGCGTAAGTGCGCAAAGTCACCGCATCCAAGGCAGCAAATGAACGCTGCACCGCCGCGGATCAGCGCACTTTGCGCCGCTTGATCCTGGCCTTGGACTCCAGCACGGCGCAGACGGCGGCGGTGTCGTCCTCGGCGTGGCCGCTTTTCAGCGCCGCGGCATAGACCGGCAGCGTCGCGGTAAACAGCGGGGTCGGCACGCGCATCCTCTTGGCGAAGGCGCCGATCACGTCCATGTCCTTCTGCCACACCGAGCATTTCATGGTGACGTCACTGTAGTCGTTTTTTACCATCATCGGCGCGCGCAATTCGAACACTCGCGAATTGCCGGCCCCATTGGAGATCATCTCGAAGATCATTTTGGGATCGAGGCCGGACTTGATGCCCATCACCATAGCCTCGGCGGAAGCCACGTTGTTGATCGCGACCAGGAGATTGGCGACGTATTTCATCTTGCTGCCGTTGCCGAAGGCTCCGACGTCGTAAAGCTTGCGCGAAAACCCGGCGAACACCGGCTTGATCTTGGCGACCGATTTCCGATCGCCACTGGCGTAGATCACCAGGTCGCCGGCCCGCGCCTGGGAGCCAGTGCCGCTGACCGGGCAGTCGAGCATGACGTGGCCGGCGGCGCGCAGGACCTTCTCGGTCCGCTCCTTGTCTTCAATGGTGAAGGTCGAGCATTCGGCGATGATGCGGGGTGCAAGCTTCGCCTTGGCGATTTCCTTCGCGGTGGCCGCCAGCGCCTCGGACTTCGGCAAGCTGGTGATGACGATCGGCGCGGCGGCAGCAACCGCCCTGGCGCTATCGACGATTTCAACGCCGGCTTTGGCGAGCTCTTTGCGCTTGCGCGGATCGGTGTCGAATCCAACCACCCGCCATCCGGACGCCAGCAGATTGCGGGAGAATGAGCCGCCCATGATGCCCAGGCCAATTATACCCACGGTCTTGCTGGTTTTCGCCGGACTCATTCCGCCGCTCCCTGTTCGCGTGCTTTTCGATGCGGCGAACACTACCCATGCCGGCTGCCCGCGCCAAGCGGCGCGTCTTGCGTTGCGGTGGCACGCCCGGATCGCCTATCGTCTCCGACAACAACGCGATCTCCGGGGAGGACGATATGCACGCCGATTTCACCACGCTGCGCCGCATCGCGACGGCGGCGTTTGTGGCTTCGTCGATGGCTTCGCCGTCATACGGGCAAGGGCTGATCGTCAAGAAGCGGCTGTCCGCCGGACTGGCGATGGAAGCGGTGACCGAGGCGGTCGAGGTCTGCAAGAAGGCGGGATACGCCGTGACGGCGATCATCGTGGACAACGAAGGCATACGGCAGGCGGTGCTGCGCGGCGATGGCGCGGTCGTCCACACGCTGGATAGCGCCTACGTCAAAGCCTATACGGCGGCTTCACTGGCACCGGTTCGCAAAGACGGCTCGACCAAGGCGCTTTCGGAGCGGATCGCAAAGACGCCCGGCGTCTCCACCGCCGGTCTTGCCAGTCTGCCCAACGTGAACTTCACGCCCGGCGGCGTCACCATCATGGCCGGCGACGAGGCGATCGGCGGCATCGGCGTGGGCGGCGCGCCCGGCGGTAACTTCGACCACGATTGCGCGGTCGCGGCGCTGGACAAGATCAAGGACCTTATGAAATAGGACGCCGCGCGCTGGTTGTTGGAAAGGGAACTGAATGCACATCGGCATCGCCGGCATCGGCAACATGGGATCGAGCATCGGCGCGCGGCTGATCGAGCTAGGTCACACGCTGACCGTATGGAACCGCACCGCCGAAAAGACCAGGCCGCTTGCCGATGCCGGAGCCGCGGTTGCGAAGACTCCAGCCGAATTGGCCGGCTCCGTCGAGGTTGTCATCAGCCTGCTGATCGACGCGGCTGCGAGCGACGCGGTCTATCTCGGGCCGCAGGGTCTCCTCGCGGGCGATGCCAAGGGCAAGCTGTTCATCGAGATGGCCACGGTGACGCCGGAGGCGCAGGTCGCGTTGGCCGGGAAGGTGCGCGCCAAGGGCGCCGCCTATGTCGAATGTCCGGTCAGCGGATCGGTGATTCCGGCGCGGTCGGGCAAGTTGCTCGGGTTGATGGGTGCGGAGCCCGCGGACGCGGCGCGCGCCCGGCCATTGCTGGAACTGCTATGCCGGCGCGTGATGCTTGCCGGGCCGGTCGGCTCTGGCGCGTTGCTCAAGCTCGCCGTCAACCTGCCGCTGATGATCTACTGGCAGGCGCTGGGCGAGCAGCTTTCGCTGTGCAAGACGCTGACCATCGATCCGGGCGAGCTGCTGGACTTTTTGTCCGAGACATCGGGCGCGGCCAATGTCCTGAAGCAGCGAATGCCCGGGATCATTGCCAAGATGAAAAAGGAGCCGTCGGACATCAGGACGTTCAGTCTCGATGGCGGGATCAAGGACGTGAGGCAAATGCTGGCGGAAGGCGAAAAGCACGGCGTCGAACTGCCGCTGTTGAAGCAGACGCTGGCCTGCTACGAGGAGGCGCGCGGCGTCGTTGGCGGCCAGGAAGAAGTGTCCAACAATTCGGTCTATTGGGCCAATCGCAACAAGTAAGCTCCGGGGAGGTTGTCCATGAAGCTTTATTCGTTCTGGCGCTCGCTCGCGACCTATCGGGTGCGCATTGCGATGAACCTGAAAGGGATCACGCCCGACGAGGTCATCGAGATCAACCTGATGAAGGGCCAGCAGCGCGATCCGGAGTTTCGCGCGGTGAACCCGATGATGGCCATCCCGGCGCTGATCGATGGCGACGGACGCGCGCTGTTCGAGTCGCTTGCCATCATCGAGTATCTCGACGAGACGCATCCCAATCCGCCGCTGCTGCCGAAGGACCCGAAGGGCCGCGCTCGGGTGCGCGGGTTGGCGCAGCTTGTCGCCGCCGATTCGCATCCGCTGATCGTGCCCCGCGTGCGCGAATATCTCGCCGACGAGTTCAAGTTCGACGAGGCCGCCATCGCAAAATGGGCGCAACACTGGCACCGCGCCGCGCTCACCGCGCTGGAAACCCTTCTGAAGGACAAGGCCACCGGCCGCTACGCCCACGGCGATCAGATCACCGTCGCGGATATTTGCCTGGCGAGCCAGGCGGCCGGCGCCACGTTCTTCAAGGTCGATCTCGCGCCGTTCCCGGCCTTCAAGCGCGTGGTCGACAATTGCATGCAGAACGAGGCGTTCGCGCGCGCTCATCCGCTCAAGCAGCCGGGCGCGCCGGCTTAGGTGGGCTGATGTCTCATCTCGAGATTCAACAGCAGTCGAGGTTTCGATGAAACTCGGTTTTTTCACCATGCCGATCCATCCCATCGACAAGGATTGGCGGACGTCTCTGCGCGAAGATCGCGAGGCTTTCATTCTCGCGGATCAGCTCGGCTTCACCGAGGGCTACGTCGGCGAGCACGCCACCGACAAGGCCGAGAACATCACCTCGTGCATGGTGTTCATCGCCAGCCTGATCGATGCGACGAAAACCATGAAGCTCGGCACCGGCACCATCAACATGCCCAACAACCATCCTGCGGCTGTGGCGGCCAACATCGCCATGCTCGACCATATGCTCGATGGCCGCTTCATCTTCGGCATCAGTCCGGGCGGATTGCTTTCCGACGCCGAGGCGTTCGGCAATCTGGATGCCGACCGCAACGCCATGTTCCTCGAAGCGATCAACTTCGTGCTGGAGATTTGGAAGCGCGAGCCGCCATATGGCCTCGAAGGCAAATACTGGAAGGTCAACATCGAGAAGCAGGCGATGCCCGAGATCGGGCAGGGCTTCCTGCCGAAGCCGTTGCAGCGCCCGCATCCGCCGATCGTCGTCACCGCGGTGGCGCCGTTTTCGAAAGGCATCACCGAGGCCGCCGCGCGCGGCTGGGATCCGATCTCGGCAAACTTCCTGATGCCGGAATGGGTGAAGAGCCACTGGCCGAAATACGTCGAGGGCTGCGAACGCGCGGGCCGCAAGGCCGACCCGGCGAACTGGCGCGTCGCCAAGAGCATCTTCGTGGCCGACGACGACAAGACCGCGAAGGCTTACGCCACCGATCCGAACGGGCCGTACCGCTTCTACTACAGCCAGCTCTACACCAAGCTGAAGAAGGGCCGCCTCGAACTGTTCAAGACCCGGCGCGATCAGCCGGACTCCGAGGTGACGTTGGACGGCATCTGCGACGATTTGATCATCTACGGTTCGCCCGACAAGGTCGCCGACGAAATCCTGAAGTTCCGCGACAAGGTCGGTGATTTCGGCACGCTGCTGTACGCCGGCAAGGATTGGCTCGATCCGGCGCTCGGCAAGCGCTCGATGACGCTGCTCGCCGAGAAGGTGCTGCCGAAGGTCAACGCTGCCATCAAGCTGGGCCGTCCGTGAGCAAGCCGCGCGTCTTCGTCACCCAGCCGATCGCCGAAAGCGCGCTGGCACGGCTGCGGGCGGTCGCGGAGGTTGAGGTCAATGCGGACTCGAGCCGCGTGCTGCCGAAGGACAAGCTGATCGCCGCGGTCAAGCGTTGCGACATCCTGTTGTCGCTCCTGCATGACACGGTCGATCGTGACGTGCTGACCGCCAATCCGCATCTCAAGGCGGTGTCGACGATGAATATCACCCAGGATCGCATCGATCTTGCGGCGGCGACCGAACTCGGAATCCCGGTCACCAACATTCCGGCGATCGTCACGGACGCCACCGCCGATATTGGCTTCGGTCTGCTCCTCGCAGTCGCGCGCAACATTGCGCTCGGCGACAAGCTGTTCCGCTCGGGCGTCTATCCGGGCTCGCAATCCAATCATCTGGCGGGCGCGGCCGTATCCGGCCGGACGCTGGGTCTCGTCGGCTTCGGCCGCATCGGCCAGGCGATGGCGCGGCGCGGACGCGGCTTCGACATGACGATCATCTACGCGGACCCGCGCCGGCTGCCCGCCGACGAAGAAGCGAAATTCGGCGCGAGCCATCGCAGCTTCGGCGATCTGCTGCGCGAGGCCGATTTCGTTTCGATGCATCCGCAACTGTCGCCCGACACGCGCCATCTGATGAGCGACCCGCAGTTTGCGCTGATGAAGCCGACAGCATTTGTGATCAACACCTCGCGCGGGCCGGTGATCGACGAGGCGGCGCTGGTGCGCGCGCTGAAGGACAAGAAGATCGCGGGCGCGGGCCTCGACGTCTACGAGCATGAGCCGCAGGTCTCGCCGGAACTGACGGCGATGCCGAACGTGGTGCTGACGCCGCATCTCGGCAGCGCGGTGCTCTCGTTGCGCGAAGGCATGGCGCATGTGGTGGTGGACAACACCATCGCGCTGATCGAGGGCAAGCCGCCGGTGAGCTGCCTCAATCCGCAGGCTTTGAAGAAACTGTTCTGATTCGATTTTCAAACAGCCAACGCTCCGCCGCCCGGCGTCTTTGTTTTCCGGGCGGCCGGGGTGCCCGTATCCCGTTTTCCTTTCCCCTCGAATGAGGGGCTGGAGCGCCGGGAGGCGCCAGGGAGCTTGCGAGGCTCCCTTGACCGGCCTTGCGATCGGCCGGCGATGCACGCCGAGATTCCGGGACCCAAGTCTTGAGGGGGTGGGGATCCCGGGGCGCGCGGGCCCTCAGCGCGAGGGCCCTGCGCCTCCCGGCGCTCCAACGCGGGCCATTGTCGGGCGCCGCACCTTGCTCCGCCTTCGAACACCGCGATCGACGGCGCCCTCGAATGAGAAAGGCACAGCGAACATAAGGCCGGTTTGGCGGGCGGGGATAAGAACGGTTCAGATTCTTGGATAAGGCGGAGGCTTGCGGGAGCCTCTCAGGTTATGCCCGGCCTTGTGCCGGGCATCCAAGCTTTCTTTGCGCGGATGAAGGCGTGGATGGCCGGGTCATAGGCGAGCGAAGCGACGCCGTTGTTCGGACGGCTATGCCCGGCCATGACAGAACTTTTGTTCTGTGCAGGCGGGAAGTGCGCTACTCCGCGGTCCAGCCGCCGTCGAGCACCAGCGCCGAGCCGGTCATCAGCGACGACGCGTCGGAGGCGAGGAACACGATCGCGCCAGTGAGCTCATCCAGTTGCCCGAGCCGGCCGAGCTTGATCTTGGACAGCACCTCGTCGCGGAACGCCTTGTTCTCGAAGAACGGCTTGGTCATCGGTGTTTCGAGGAACGTGGGCCCGAGGCTGTTGACGCGGATGGAGTGTGGCGCGAGTTCGATGGCCATCGCCTTGGTGAAGCCTTCCATCGCATGATTGCTGGCGCAATAGACCGTGCGGCGCGCCGCGCCGACATGACGAGGAGACGTTGATGATCGAGCCGGGCAACTTCTCCTGCATCAATCGCAGCGCCACGGTCTGCGCCATGAAGAAGGCCGCGCGCACGTTGAGCGAAAAGATGAAATCGAAGTCCTCGACCTTGACGTCGGGCAGGTAGGCCGGACGATTGCCGCCGGCGTTGTTGATCAGGACATGAAACGGGGCCGCCGCCGCCAGAGCCTTCTTAGCAGCGTCAATGTCGGTAACGTCGAGCGCAAGCGCATCGGCCTTGTCGCCGCGGGCGCGGATCGCCGCCGCCGCTTCCTCGATCTCGGCGGTGGTGCGCGCGGCCAGCGTCACATGCGCCCCGGCGGCGGCCAGCGCGGACGCGGCGGCGAGGCCGATGCCGCGCCCGCCGCCGGTGACCAGCGCGCGCTTGCCGTCGAGGCGGAACGAAGGGGTCTTGGCGAGATCGACGGTCATCGGATCGCGCTGAACAGCAGCAAGGCCGCGGACGCAATCAAGAGTCCGGCGGTCGTCGCCATGCCGGTCGCACGCAGGCGAATGTCCTCCGGCTCCTGCGAGATGCCGAAGGCATGCACCAGGCGGGCGGCCAGCAGCACCGCGCAAAGGCCGTGCACCAGCCAGTGCGGCCAGCCCTGCATTTCGACGAATGTGAACAGGATCAGCGCCATTGGCACGTATTCGGTGAAATTGCCCTGGACGCGGATGGCGCGGAGCAGAAGTTTGTTGCCGCCGTCGCCGATCGGCACGCGTACGTTGCCCCGTGTCCGGGCGACCCGGAGCGAGAGCGCCACCAGCATGACGGCGAAGACCGCCGCGTAGATCGGGACGATGGTTGGAATCATGATGTTTTACTCCGCTGCTTGCGCGTAGGGCACGTTGCGTCCGCCGTAACGGCGCACGCGCACGTTGGCCTGCTCGGCGTGGGCTGAGAAACCCTCCAGCATGCACAGCCGCGAGCAGTATTCGCCGATCATCGCCGATGCCTGGTCGGTCATCACCTTCTGATAGGTGCAGGTCTTGAGGAATTTTCCGACCCACAGGCCGCCGGTGTAGCGCGCCGCCTTCTTGGTCGGCAGCGTGTGGTTGGTGCCGATCACCTTGTCGCCGTAGGCGACATTGGTGCGCGCGCCGAGGAACAGCGAACCGTAGTTGCTCATGTTGTTGAGGAAATAGTCCGGGTCGCGCGTCATCACCTGGACGTGCTCCGAGGCGATGCGGTCGGCCTCGCGCACCATTTCGTCCTCGCTGTCGCAGACGATCACCTCGCCGAAATCGGCCCACGCCTTGCCGGCAGCGTCGGCGGTGGGGAGGATTTTCAAAAGCCGCTCGATCTCGTTCATGGTGTCGCGCGCGAGCTTTTCCGAATTGGTCAGCAGGATCGCGGGCGAGGTCGGGCCGTGCTCGGCCTGGCCGAGCAGGTCGGTGGCGCAGATTTCGCCGTCCACGGAATCGTCGGCGATTACCAAGGTCTCGGTCGGTCCGGCCAGCAGGTCGATGCCGACGCGGCCGAACAACTGGCGCTTTGCCTCGGCCACATAGGCGTTGCCGGGTCCGACGATCATATCGACCGGCGCGATCGTCTCGGTGCCCAGCGCCATTGCCGCGACCGCCTGCACGCCGCCCAGCACGTAGATTTCGTCGGCGCCGCCGAAGTGCATGGCGGCGACTAACGCCGGCTGCGGCCCGCCCTTGAACGGCGGCGCGCAGGCGATGAAACGCTTCACGCCGGCGACGCGGGCGGTGACGATCGACATGTGCGCGGAGGCGACCATCGGATAGCGCCCGCCCGGCACGTAGCAGCCGATCGCGTTCACCGGAATGTGGCGGTGGCCGAGGATGACGCCGGGCAGCGTCTCGACCTCCAGGTCCTTCATGGTGTCGCGCTGCTTTTGCGCGAAGTTGCGCACCTGCGCCTGTGCAAAGCGGATGTCGTCGAGATCGCGCTTGGAAACCTGTGCGATGGCTTTCTCGATGTCGGCGGGGCGGAGGCGGAAGTCCGCCGGCTCCCAGTTGTCGAATTGCTTCGACAGTGCGCGGATCGCCGCGTTGCCGCTTTTCTTGACCTCGCCGAGAATGCCTTCGACGGTGGCGCGCACCTTGGCGTCGGCCTCCTCGATGGCGTTCGCATCCATTCCGCGTTTGAGGAAGCGGGGCATGATGTCCTCCGTTTTTCCGCGGCGATGCAACAAGCACCGCCGTCATGGCCGGGCTTGACCCGGCCATCCATCGTATTCGCGTGCGACTCTATCAAGAAAAATGGCCCCCCGGGTCAAGCCCGGGGCGACGATGGAATATGTTGCGCGAGATCCCGGACCGGCGCGCCGCGCCGTCCGGGATGACCGCTACGCGGTCACTTGATCGCCTGCGGATTGATAGGCGAGCCGGTCCCGCCGGTGATGATCAGGGGCGGCCCGGTGAAGAAGAACTCATAGACGCCGTCGGCCTCGCAATCCTCGGCCAGTTCCTTGAGATAGAAAATCTCGCCCATGCAGAGGCCCATGGCCGGGATCACCACCCAGTGCCACGGCTGGTTCGCCTCGGTGGTCTCGTTCGGCCGCACCTCGCAGCCCCAGGTGTCCATGCAGAGCGCGGCGATCTGCTTTTCCTGCGACCAGTAGCAGTTCTCGAACATCACGCCCGGTGCGTCGCCGCCGGCGTAGCCGCCCCATTCGCCTTCCTTGAGGCAGCGCTCCATTTGACCGGTGCGGACGTGAACGAAGTCACCCTTGCGGATTTCGACGTTCTGCGCCCGCGCGCACTTGTTCAGCTCATCGTTGGAGATGCTTTCGCCGTCCTTCATCCACGGCACGCCGCGAAAGCGCGCGATGTCGAGCAGCACGCCGCGGCCGATCATCTTGCTCTTGGAGTGCTCGATGCCGAGCACGGAGAGGCCGCGCGCGTCGATCAGCTTGGCGTCGTGGCCGTTGTAGCATTTGTCTTCGTAGAAGATGTGGCCGAGCGCGTCCCAGTGGGTCGCGCCCTGGACGCAAAGCATCAAGGTGTCGTCGGCGTAGCGGATCTTGTTCCAGTCCTGCTGGCCGGCGATGGCGTCGGTGCCGGTGGCGAGCATCTGGTGGATAGGATTGAAGCGGCCGCCGAACAGGCCGGTCTGCGGGCCGGTGCGATCGAGCGGAATGCCGAGCGCGAACACCTTGCCGGTCTTCACCAGGGTTGCGGCCTTGGTGATGTCCTCGGGCGTGACGTGGTTGAGCGTGCCGATGTGGTCGTCCTTGCCCCAGCGGCCCCAGTTCGAAAGCTTCTTGGAGGCCTCTTCGATGGCCTTCTTGCCGACCTTGATGTCCATGCTCGCTCTCCCTGTTCGCCGGCGGTTATGCTCCGCCTGATTTGACCGGCGCGGATTGTGACGCGCCGGCGGCGGTTCGTCTATCGACAGAATCGCCAATGCTGGCCGGCTGCACGCGATACGAGCAGCGTTGTCATACTTTGCCGAGCGCCCGCAAAATCTTGTCCGGGGTGAACGGCATATCGGTCAGCGGGGCGGCGCCCATCGGACGCAAAGCATCGTTGATCGCATTCATCACGCAACCGGGCGCGCCGGCGGTGCCGGCTTCGCCCGCGCCCTTGGCGCCCAGTTCGGAATCCGCCGTCGGCGTAACCACATGGCCGACCTCGATGTCCGGCATCTCGACCGCCATCGGCACCAGATAGTCGGCCATGTTGCCGTTGAGCATCTGGCCGCGCTCGTCATAGAGGCATTGCTCGAACAGCGCCGCGCCAATGCCCTGCACCACGCCGCCGCGCACCTGCTCATCGACAAGCTGCGGATTGATCACGGTGCCGCAATCCTCCACGCACCAATGCTTGAGGAGCTTCACGAATCCGGAGTCGGTATTGACCTCCAGATAGCTCGCCTGGATGCCGTTGGTGAAGGCGAAGGCCCAGGCGCGCGGCACGTAATGGCGCGTGGCGATCAGTTCGGCCTGCACCCCGGCGGGCAGGGTGTCCGGCCGGAAGTAGCAGATGCGCGCCACCTCATCGAGGCCGATGCGCTCTTTGCCGCTGTCGTGGTCCACGACGACACCGTTGCGGATATCCATGGTCTCGGGCTTGGCCTGCAGGATCGATCCGGCGACCGCCAGCACGTTCTGCCGCAGCGCCTTGCCGGCCTGCCACGCGGCTTCGCCGCCGATGCCGGCCGCGCGCGAGGCCCAGGTGCCGCCGCCGTAGGGCGTGTTGTCGGTGTCGCCCATGACGATGCGCACGCGATCCATCGAGACGCCAAAGGAAGTCGCGACGCATTGCGCGATGACGGCTTCCGCGCCCTGGCCCTGTTCGCTGACGCCGGTGTGGCAGTAGATCGCACCGGTCGAGTCGAGTCGCACGGTCGCGCCGTCTTGCGCCGAGATGCGGGCGCCGCCGACGCCGTAGAACGCTGCCGATGGGTTGGTCACCTCGACGAAGCTCGCGAAACCGATGCCGCGATAGATGCCCTGCTTGCGAAGCTGCGCCTGTTCGGCGCGCAATCCGGCGTAGTTCATCATCGAGTCGAGATGCGCCAACGCCGCGTGGTTCGACAGCGCCTCGAACTTGATGCCGGACGGCCCCTGCGAGGGATGCGCGTCGTCGGCGATGAGATTGCGCCGCCGGATTGCCAGCGGGTCCATGCCGATCTTGGCGGCGGCGAGTTCGATCAGACCTTCCGTCACCGCGGTGGCGATCGGATGGCCGACCGCGCGGTACTGGCACATCACGTTCTTGTTCTGGAACACCACGCGGGCGCGGGCGCGGTAGTTTCCGCAGGTGTACGGCCCGCCAGTGAGGTTGACCACCTGGTTGGCCTCGATGCCCGACGTGCGGGGATAGACCGAGTAGGGGCCGATGCCGGTGAGGTCGTCGATCTCCCAGGCGGTGATGGTGCCGTCGTTCTTGACGCCGATCTTGGCCGTAACGCGATGATCGCGGGCGTGGATGTCGGTGACGAAGCTCTCGATCCGGTCGGCGACGAACTTGACCGGGCGCTTCAGCAGTTTCGCCAGCGCCACTGTGGCCATCTCATCGGCGTAGGTGTGGACCTTGATGCCGAACGAGCCGCCGACGTCCTTGGTGACGACGCGGATCTGCTGCTCCTCCAGGCCGAGATGCTTGGCGAACAGGTTCTGCATCATGTGCGGGGCTTGGGTGCCCTGATAAACCGTCAGCCGCGCGTCGCCGGGATTCCAATCGGCGACGATGGCGCGGGGCTCATTGGTGACGCCGGTGTGACGGCCGAACAGGAATGTGGTCTCGACCACGGCGTCGGCCTCGGCGAAACCCTTGTCGGGATCGCCGGCGCTGTGCACGCGCTCGAAGCAGAGGTTGTCGCCGATCGACGGATGAATCACCGGCGTGCCCGGATCGAGCGCGGTTTCCGGATCGGTGACCGCCGGCAATTCCCGGTAATCGACCAGCACCCGCTCACACGCGTCCTCGGCCTCGGCGCGGCTCCGCGCCACCACGGCGCAGACCGCTTCGCCCGCCCAGCAGGCGCGGTCGATGGCGAGGGCGTTCTGCGGCGCCGACTTCAGCCCCTTGAGGTGGGTCAGCACGCCAACCCAAGGCGTGATGACCTTCGCCAATTCCGCGCCTGTCACCACGGCGATGACGCCGGGCGCCTGCTTCGCCGCGCTGACGTCGATACTGTCGATTGCCGCATGGGCGTGGGGCGAGCGCACGAACGCCACATGCGCCATGCGCGGCAGAACCACGTCGCTGACATATTGCGCGCGGCCTTGCATCAGCCGCGCGAGGTTCGGCCGCGGTACCGAGCGCCCGATGTAGGAGTTCGGCCGGTCGAGCGCGGTGAGGATCGGCGGTGAGTCCTCGACGATTTTCATCGTTTGGCTCCCGCGCGGGTCTGCGCCACCGACTCGATCGCATCGACGATGGCCTGGTAGCCGGTGCAGCGGCAGTAGTTGCCGGAAATCTGTTCGCGGATCGTCTCGCGGCTCGGCACGCCGCCACGCGCAAGCAGTTCCTGCGCGGTCAGCAGCATGCCGGGGGTACAGAAGCCGCATTGCAGGGCGTTGCGTTTCTCGAACGCCGCCTGCAGATCGGCGATCTCGCCCAGATCAGAGACGCCTTCGATGGTCTCCACATGGGCGCCATCGCATTGCGCGGCGAGCATCAGGCAGCCGCGCACGAGGACGCCATCGACCCGCACCGTGCAGGCGCCGCAGACGCCATGCTCGCAGCCGACGTGGCTGCCGGTCAGGATCAGGTCGTCGCGCAGGAAATCGACCAGGGTCTGTCGCGCATCGACGCGCTCGGTCACGCGCTCGCCGTTCACCGTGAGCGTAATGTCGCAATCGTGCCCGCTCATGGCCTGGTCTCCGTGAGTTGCTTCGCCGCGCGGCGGAGCAGCACGCCGGCCAAATGCACCTTGGTTGCGCCGGTCGCCTGCACGTCGCCGGAGGGGGCGAGATCGGTGGCGAGCGCCATCACTGCGTCATCGATGCTGCCGTCCGCGAGCGCTGCTTCGGCCGCTTTCGCACGCACCGGAACATTGCCGACGCCGAAATACGCAAGGCGCACGCCGGCGAGCCTTTGGCCCGCGGCCCGCGCGCTGGCGGCGAGCCCCACCATCGCGTAATCGCCGTGGCGGCGGGCATATTCGGCGAAGCCCACGCGGGTATCGTTCGTCGCGGCGGGCAGGCGGATCGTGGTCAGCACGTCGGCTGCGCCCAGCGCGGTCTCGAACAGTCCCTTGAAGAAATCGTCGGCCTTCACCGTCCGCGTGCCGTTCGGCCCGGCGATATCCACTTCACCGCCGAGCGCCAGCAGACAGGCGGGCAGTTCCGCGGCTGGATCGGCGAAGGCGATCGAGCCGCCGAGCGTGCCGCGATTGCGAATGGCGGAGTGGCCAATGTGCGGCATGGCAAGCGCGATCAGCGGCGCGTGCCGGGCGATGTCGGGCGAGCGCTCGGCCTCGGCGTGGCGGGTCATGGCGCCGATTTCGACCGCGCCGTTTTTCACCGCGATGCCGGCCAGGCCAGCAATGCCGTTCAGGTCTATCAGCAGCTTGGGCGCGGACAGCCGCATGTTGAGCGTGGCCATCAGGCTCTGCCCGCCGGCGAGCAGCCGCGCCTCGCCATCGGGATGCGCCAGCAGCGCAATGGCGTGGTCGAGCGATTTCGCCTTGGCGTAGGCAAATGGCGCCGGCTTCAAGTGTCCCCCCAGGTTTTCTTCTTATGGAGGGATTGTGTGGCCGGGGGTGCGGCAGGTCAATGCGACAACCACGCGCCCTTGCGGGTTGGCGCCTTCGGGACGATCCCCTTGTCGTTGCCGCTAGATTTGCACCCGTTTCACGATGTCGATCGCCCGCCTCAGCAGGGTCATCGAAGCCTCAAGCGTGCGGAAGGCGGCGTGAGCGGCCAGGGTGACATTCTCCAGCCTGGCGAGGGGGTGGTCGGCCGTCAGCGGCTCGTTGTGGAAGACGTCGAGGCCGGCGTGACGGATGTGGCCGGACTTGAGCGCCTCGATCATGGCCCCTTCATCGACCAATGCGCCGCGCGCGGTGTTGACCAGGATCGCGCCGGGCTTCATCCGCGCCAGACGCCTGGCGTCGAGGAAGCCGCGCGTCTCGTCGTTGAGCACGAGGTTGATCGAGAGGACGTCGGATTTTGCCAGAAGCGCGTCGAGTTCGACCATAGGCACGCCGGCGCCGGGCCGCGGCGTGCGGTTCCAGCCGATCACCTCCATGCCGATGCCCTTGGCGATGCGGGCCACCTCGGCGCCGATGCCGCCGAGCCCGATAATGCCGAGCGTCTTGCCGAAGAGCTGCATGCCCTCGCGGGGTTGCCAGGTGCCGGCGCGGATGTTGCGGTCCATCCGTGCGAGGTCGCGGCAGGCGGCCATCATCAGCGCAATGGTCTGCTCAGCGACAGCGGTGTCGCCGTATCCCTTGATGGTGTGGACCTTGACGCCCGCGGCTTCCAGTTCGGCCACGTTCATGTAGCTCGCGGCGCCGGTGCCGAGAAACACGATGTGCTTGAGGTTCTTGCACTGCCGGACCAGATCGGTCGGCATGTAGCTGTGATCGTCGATGGCGATCTCGTGGTCGCCGATCACGCGCGGCAGCTCGGCCGGATCGTCTGGCCGGACCACCTGCTTCCACACCGCGCCGAGTTGGGCGTTGCAGTCGATGAAAATGGTTTTCATGCGCGCGGGTTATTGCCTGATCGGCCGGCGCACCTGACACAGCCGGTTGATGTCGTTCAGCGAATCGCTGGCGTCCATCTTGTTGAACATGTCCGCGGCCTCGCCGTTCTGCAGGTCTGCGAACCGTTCGCAGACCTGGGTGAGGGTGACCGCGCGGCTGAAATAGACGCGATACACGGTGGCGAAAATGATCGCTGCGACCAGCAGCAGGAGCAATTCCCACACCGTGGCGGAAACGCGTCGTTTCAGGAATGTCATGGGAGCGTCCTTCCTTGTGATTCGCTTCGGCGGAGATTAGCGCGCAACCACCGGCTGCGCCGCCAGCACCGGGTCGCGCACCGGCACCGATATAAACTCGGAACCCTCCTCGAACCATGACTTCGGCGCGGGATGGCCCCAAAGAGTCTGGCGCTGCGGGTCGGTCAGCGACCAGCGCAGCGGCTCAAGGTCGGGATCGACGGTGAGGTAGTCGCTGGTGAACAGCTCGATGCGATGGCCGTCGGGATCGCGGATATAGAGAAAGAAGGCGTTGGAGATGCCGTGCCGGCCGGGGCCGCGCTCCATGTTCGGGAGATAGCCGCTGGTCGCCATCACATCGCAGATGTGGAGGATGTCGAGCGGCCCGGCCGTCCAGACGCCGATGTGGTGCAGCCGCGGGCCTCTGCCGTTGGTGAAGGCGATGTCGTGGACGTTGCCCTTGCGGTGCATCCACACCGCCCAGAGCTTGCCGTTGGGCTCGTCGGTTTCGGTGTATTCGGTGAGGCGGAAGCCCATTTCATTGTAGAAATCGTAGGACGCCTGCACGTCCGGCGTGAAACAGTTGATGTGGTCGATGCGCTGGATGCGGGCGCCCTGGTGGGTGGCATAGCGCTGCAGCATCCGCGCGGACTGATCCATCGTGAAATAGAACTCGAGCGGCATGCCGTTGATGTCGGCGGTGCGCAGCGTGCGGCCCTGGTGCGGCACCTTGGGAAACGCGGTGGGTAGGTTCTTCCGCGCGAACCAGTCGGCGGCCCGGTCGAGGTCGTCCTCGCTTGCCACCTTGAAGCCGAGGGTGACGGCGGTGGCGGCCTTGGCCTCCCGCAGCACGATCGAATGGTGGTTGCGCTCCTCGACCGCCCGCAGGTACAGCGCGCCTGGCTCCTCGGCGCTGATCATATAGCCCAGGCAATCCACATAAAAAGCGCGGGACCGGCCCAAATCGCGCACGGCAAGTTCCACATGGCTTGCGCGCACGACATTGAACGGCGGGCTGAAGTTTGGCTTGCGGACGGGCATGGCGGCTTCTATGGCGGTTTGCGGCAGCCTATTGTACCACGGGCGCACCGCGCCGCCTCTTCCTCGCTGTGGGAGCCACTATGCATCTTGCCACCTACAATATTCAGGGCCGTTTGAGCTTCGGAGTCGTGTCCGGCGAGGGGGTCGTGGACCTGCGCCCCAGGCTGGCGCCTCGGCTGACGTCGGTTCTGGATGTGCTGCGCACGGGCGCAATCGATGAGGTCAAAAAGGTCGCGACGGGCGTGCGGCCGGATTTTGCGATGAGTGAGATCGAATTGCTGCCGCCGGTCACCGGCGGCGAGAAGATTCTCTGCATCGGGGTGAATTACGCCAACCGCGACGCCGAATTGACCGCCGCCGGCGGCAACACCGAGGCGAAATACCCCAGCATGTTCTTCAAGCCGCCGAATTGCTTCGTCGCGCACAACCAGCCGATCCTGCGCCCGCCGGAGTCCGAGCAGCTCGAATACGAAGGCGAAATCGCGCTGGTGATCGGCAAGACGGCGCGCCGCGTCCCCAAGGACAAGGCGCTGGATTATGTCGCCGGCATCACCATGTGCAACGAGGGCACCATCCGCGACTGGATCCGCCACGGCCGCTTCAACG
>JAPLPD010000119.1:0-7615 GCA_026400395.1 Alphaproteobacteria bacterium
ACGAGCGAAGGTCAATGCCGTGAATTTCAATGCAGCGGCGACGGTCGGCCATCCATCATAACCGTCGATTGCGCGCATCAGTCCGCCAAGCTGCCGCTCATCGACGATCGCAGCGCGATGCTGGACCTTGGGCGTCAGCAGCGCGCCGTGGGTCGCGATGGTGGGATCACTGGTCGCGCGCAAGGTCACGATGGCGTAGCGGAATACGCTGCCAATCAAACCACGCAACCGCCGTGCAGACTCGCGCCGACCGCTCGTCTCGATCCGCTTTAGCAACTGGAGGATTTCCGCAGCCGTAATCTGTGATATCGGCCGGTTGGCCAGCGGCTCCGCGAGGTTCTTCAGCAGCCAGCGGTTCTTATCCAAAGTCGAACTGGCCGCGTCGTTCGCTTCCTTGTTGGCCAACACCTCGTCGGCGATTGCACCAAACGTGTTTGCAGTCACGGTGACACCGGCTGCCTTATCCTGTTTGCGCTTGGCGGAGAGATCGACGCCGGCCGCGAGGAGCTTTCGCGCCTCGTCACGCTTCTGCCGCGCGTCGGCAAGCGACACGATCGGATAGGCGCCGAACGTCAGCATGTTTTCGCGGCCGGCGAAGCGGTAGCGGAAGCGCCACAGCTTGCTTCCGTTGGGTTCCACGAGCAGGTGCAATCCGGCCCCGTCGGATAATTTGTAGGGTTTTTGCTCGGGCCGGGCCTTGGTGAACGCGAAATGAGAGAGGTGCATGCGGGTAGGACCTCGTTCGATCCCCGCATCCTACCCGATTTCTACCCGCACTTGGAGGCGTAACAGCGCGTTTCCATGAGTCGCTATGCGCGACCGCTATCGTCTAAGTGATTGAATTTATTTTTATATTAGCGACTATGGGGAGCTATGCAAAAAGGCCTTGGTGCCCAGGGGCGGAATCGAACTACCGACACATAGATACCCATAGAAACGCGTCGCGACGCCCTGTTACGCATTCGCCATGAGCTGATCGCACACGACAAGCTGACACAATGTCGTTATGCGGAACGCTGAATGTTCCGCCGCTGAGCGCGCCTTTTCCGGGCGCGGGCTAGGGTTGCCCATTTAGGCTCAGACTTGGGCTGCGTCGTGCGAGATGTAATGCTTGTCTTTGCCGCCGCTGTCTTTTTCACGGCAGGCGTCGTGCTTTCTCTCAACATTTTAGCACTTCGGAGCCGCTTCGGGGCGATAGCGGTAAGCGTATCGGAATTGGCGGTTTCGGCCATCTCCAGCCCAAACAGGGCCGCGACATCGCCATGGTCGAGCACCTTTGCCGCGCTGGACGTTGCTCTTGTCAGAGAAAGGTCCTGTCCGGCATGGGCAAGCAATTCATTTTCATCCACGCCGCGCAGCACGAAGAGAAGTTGAGGCTTTTCGTCGAGCCTGGCGCCGACACCATAGAGCGCCGCCGCAACGTGTTTGCACATGTCTGCCCAGTCCGGGCAACTGCAGGACAGCTTGATTTCCTCAGATGACGGGAACAGACCGTCGCCCTCCCGACAGACGCGGTCCATGACTCCCTTGGCCAATCGGCCTTGCAGGAGCTCAACCAGTGAGTCAATCGTTCCGGCGCAATCGCGACAGATGGCTTTCCAGCGCGCCGCCGCGGCCGGTGTAATTGTGATATTGATTTTGTAGAGTGAAGAACCAGCAACCATTGCCGTGACCTTGCCCTTCGCGATTTGCAGGTCGACGACGGAACCGTTGCGGACATAAGTGCGGCCGCGCGGCACGCGGTTCGCATAGTCGCTATAACGTTCGAGGTTGGTGCACCACGACTTGCCCCAGAAGCTCTTGGCAATCGTGCGGCCCTCAATCCTTACAGGCGCAACTGAGTGTCCCTGCTTTCTTAGCTTGGCAAGTTTGCGTTCCGCCTGCCGCCGCTTTTCGGCCACCGGCACATAGGGGTGCCATCCAAAATAATTCATCCATCACCCCTCCTTCATCGCCGCACTCAGATCGAGAGCCACGAGCTTGAGTAACTCATCATCTTTCATCTCGGTCAGCAGCATGTCCGCCCCGACACCAAGCAAATCCCCGGCGAGTTGCTTCTTCGACTCGATCATCCGGTCGATCTTGTCTTCCACGGTGCCGCGGCAAATGAACTTGTGCACGAGCACATTCTTAGTCTGCCCGATTCGGAAAGCGCGGTCAGTGGCCTGGTTTTCCACAGCCGGGTTCCACCACCTGTCAAAATGGATGACGTGTGACGCTGCGGTAAGATTGAGCCCGGCGCCGCCAGCTTTGAGAGAGAGCACGAAGAACGGAACATTTTCGTCCTCCTGAAATTGGCGCACAAGCTCCTTGCGCTTTCTGACCTCTGTCTCGCCGTGCAGGACGAGGCCAGCCCGCCCGAACACGGAGCCCAGGAACGCCGCCAATGGCGCCGTTGTCTGCTTAAACTGAGTGAAGATCAGCGCCTTCTCTTGCCGGGCGGCAACCACCTCCGCGATATCGCGCAGGCGCGCGAGCTTGCCGCTGTCCTCCTCAGCCCAAGCGCCATCGCCGAGCCACTGCGAGGGATGGTTGCAGATTTGTTTCAACCGCATGAGAAAAGCGAGGACTGTGCCTCGCCGCTGCATTCCATCGACGTCCTCGAGCTGGCGCGCAAGCTCTTCCACCGCTTGCTGGTAAAGCGCCGCCTGCTTGCGGCTCAAAGGGCAGAAGGTTTTCACCTCGGTCTTGTCGGGCAAGTCAGCAATGATGCTCTTGTCGGTCTTCAGGCGCCGCAAGATATAGGGGCGCACCAGGTCGCGCAGCGGGCCGTAAGGATTATGCGGCCGATCGGCTAGGCCTTTGACGAACGACGAAAACTGCGTCGATGACCCCAACAGTCCGGGATTAATGAAGTCGAAAATTGACCACAGATCGCTGAGCCGGTTCTCAATCGGAGTGCCAGTCAGGGCAATACGGGTATCGGCCCGGAGCTGTTTAACCGTTTTGGTCTGCTTGGCGGCCGGATTCTTGATCGCCTGCGCCTCGTCAATCACAACCAATCGCCACGGTGTGGTACCCAGCCACGGCGAGCGCGCCAAAAACCCGTAGCTCGTGATGACGAGGTCGACATCCGTGAGATTTTTCGTGTCATCCGCCTTCAGTTTCTCCGTCGGCGCCGCTGATGGATGGACCACTACCGCTTTGAGGCTCGGCGCAAATCGAGCAATCTCCGCGGCCCAATTCGCGAGCAGCGAGGCCGGTGCTACGAGAAGGCACGGTTTCCGCTTGTCCCCCGCCTGGCTCTTGAGCACCAGCAGTAGCGACAAGACCTGGATGGTCTTGCCGAGCCCCATGTCGTCGGCGAGGCAGGCACCAAGCTTCAACTGGGTGAGCAGATAAAGCCATTTCACACCCGCCTGCTGATAGGGCCGCAAGGTGCCCTGAAGAAATCTACCGGGGTCGATCCGTGCGGGCCCGTCGGGGCGGCGCAAGGCCGCCAGCGTCTCCGCCAGCCAGGGACCCGCTACGGTCTGGCTCCAGTCGATGTCGGCCTGCCCTCCGACGCCGTTCTCGGCGATGCCGGCCCCGGCCAGCATTCGCATCGCCTCGCCGAACGACAGACCATCGATGGCGGCACGACGTTCGATCGCTTCGAATTGGTCGAGTGTCCGGCGCAGCCGTTCATGGTCGACCTCGACCCACTTGCCGCGGATCAGGGCCAGCCCGTCGGAATGAGCCAGGAGCCGCTTGATTTCGGCCGCCGAGAGTTTTTCGCCGTCAAGCGTCACCTCCATCTGGAAATCGAGCAGCGCATCCAACCCCAGTTGAGACGGCGCCGTGCCACCGACCGTTGCCTTTACCTGCGGGCGGGCGGGGCGATTCATGCGCCAGCTCGCCGGCATCCGCACGAGCACCCCGGCGTTTTCGAGTGCGGGGACGTCCTTCAAGAATTGCAGCGCCTGTTGCGGGCTCCAGCGCAGCGGGTAAAAAATCTCGCCCGCATCGACCATTGGCTTCAACCAAGGGCAATACTCGGTGGCGCGCTGGACAGGCATCAACAGCGACAGCAGGCGTTCGCGGTTCCTTGCACCGGAATACTCCTGCAATGCCTTACCGAGCGGCAGATGTTGAGCCTTGGCCTCGGCCGAAAGCCGCGTCGTGTAGGTCGCAAGAAACGCGAACGGAGCCTCCTCGTCCTTTCTGTTCTCGGCAAGATTGAAATGCACGCGCCCAACCAAGTTCCAGGCTGGATGTCGGCTTTTGAGGAACTCCTGCACTGAGAGCTTGACGTCAGCCAGCTCGGCATCGAAGGCCGTATCCATGCCTCGCCAAAGACCGGCCAAGACGCCCGCCGTCAGGTATTCCGCACCGGTCATGGGCGGAACAGCCGCGGCCATCTTGTCCAACTCGCCGTCTGCGGGGATTGGAACAGACGGCTTGGTACCGCCCTCGCCGATACCGGGAAGGGCACACAATGCCGTCACGTAGCGCGCGCCCAACTCCCGCCAGAACGACAGAACTGGAGGCAGAGCCGTTCCGACTTCGTCGGCGCCTAAGCACAACAATCCATGCCCGGCCCCCCGCATAAACGCCTGCTCAAGCCGCGAGCCCTGTTCAGGCGTCAACGCCAGCACCTCTCCCGTTTGCCGCAGCGTCAGCAAACCATGCGGCGTGAGAACGGGCGCCAACATCATGACGATTGCGTCCTTAAGAGGCTGCCGGTCATGTCCACCAATGTGAAGGCGAGCCGCAAGCTTCCTCGATCAATGCGTCATATCCTTCCACATTGACGGTGAGCTGGGCCATAGCATCTCGACACGCGCGCGATCACGGCATGATGGCTCAAAAACTTCGGTGTTAATGAATGCACGGGCGCAATCGCGAGCATCTTCGTCGGTGCTCCCAGCACAGATCACCCTGTGGCGCACTTGCTCGTAAAATAATTTCGACTCGCTTTCAGAGCGAGCGAGACTGGGGCGAGACTGACAGTTGAAAGTGCCCATGTTTGCTGGGTTTATCGGCTCTGCCCGACGGAATCAAAATCCGCTGCCTTACCACTTGGCTACGCCCCAACACGGCGCGCCCCGTATAGCGGTGCGCTCCGGCGAGTTCAATGAAACACATTTTAAGAGCCAGAAGCCGGCCCGGATTACATCTTACCGTGGCCGCGGCTGAGCTGTCGCCGCGTGCTCGGGTTCATCACCTGATCCGAGATATGGATGTTCCAGACTTCGGCCCTGTCTTGGGCCTGATAGGCATCAAACAGCGACCGAAACTGACCGACATCGGTGACGGTGGTTCCGCGCAAGCCGAAGCCTTTGGCGATCCCCGCCAAGTCCGTGCGCCCGAAAATCGCACCGGAGTCATCGACGCCGTCGAGGCGGAGCTTGTGAATTTCCGACCCATAAGCGCCGTCATTCAGAATGACGAAAAGCACCTTCAATTTGTGGCGCTCGATCATCTCCAACTCCTGGACGTGCATCAAGAAGCTGCCGTCGCCGTCGAAAACAACGGTCCTACCGTCCTTCCGTGCCGCCGCCACACCGATCGCGAATGGCACGCCGTTGCCGATGGCGCCAAACTCGCGGATCACGTGATAGTTCTCAGGCTTGCGGCCACGCATCACCGAATGGAAATAGGACTGGTGACCCGAGCCACTCACGCTGTCCCAGTCTTTCGGGATCACATGATCGAGTTCCGCGATCACCGCCCGTGGATCGAGCACGCCAGGCTCGGCCGGAAAATGCGCGCTGTCGGCGGGGTCGTCCTTGATCCGCTTGGCCAATTCCGGCGAGCGGATGGCGGCCTTGGTCTTTCCCTTTCCGCGCAGGACTTTCAGCGTCTCGGCGGCAGCGAGCTTCGCATCGGCGCGCAAATGCAAATCGCCGGACTTCATACCGTGAGCCAATCCCAGTGGCTGGGTATCGATCTGTACGACCTCGGCCTTCGGGAACATGTGGCCGCCATCGACAGTGTAGTAGTTCAGGCTCGAACCGAATGTAACGACGAGATCGGCTTTCTCGCCGACTTCGCGCGCGACCTCGCTGGCGTAACCGCCGGAAATCCCGATCGAGAAGGCATTTTGATCGAACATCCCGCGCGCCGGCAGCGTGGTGGCAAGCACTGCGCCGGCCGCATCCGCCAGTTCCTCAATCGCCGACGCGGCGCCTGAGCGCACCGCGCCACGGCCGCCGATGATGATCGGGCATCTGGCGTTGACGAGTTTCTCCACCAAGTGCTCGACTTGCTGCGGGTGCGGATATAGCGGCTCAGCGTTCGGCATCGTATCCGCCGATGTCTGATAGTTGCCGATGTCCGGCAAAGCCTGCTTCTGCAGATCGTAAGGCACGCCGATGACCACCGGCTTTCGCGCCTGACGCGCGATGTGGAACGCCTCGCGCACATACTGATACATGCGTTGCGGACTATGCGCGGAGATATAGTGCGCACCGGCGGCGGCGGCGAACGGCGCCTGCTCAATATATTGATTGTACCATTTGGCGTTGATCGGCGATTCACCGGCGAACACCACCATCGGTATATGGCCCTGCGCGGCCCCAGCCAGCGCGGTCATGATCTGCGTGAATCCCGGGCCGCAGGTGACCGAGGCGACGCCGACCTTCCCGGTGGCCAGGTGATAGCCCATCGCCGCGGCACAGGCGCAGTGCTCGTGCCGCGCGAAATAGGAGTTCATGCCGTCCAGGTTTTTCATCGCGGCAGCCCAGTGCATGTTGCCATCGCCCATCAACGTGAAATGATGATCGACACCCTCCGCGGCGAAGGCCTGTGCCAGCGCTTCGTAGATCGGCATGTTTTTCATGATCTGTTTCATGATGGGTTTTCGTTCAATGCGGGGACATTCGGGGACGGCGCGCCGGCTTTTCTAGCACCCGGGCCAGCATATCGGGAATAGCGCCAGGAGATGCCTGGATCATATCCAGCCATGCAGCTACGCTGGTCTCACAGGGACCAGGAGAAATAAATGCGATTCCAGTACGGCCTGCTGCTCGCGATACTGGCGCTGCCTTCCGCCGCGCAGGCCCAGCCATCGCAAAAGCCGCTTCAGATTATCGTACCGTTCGCACCCGGCGGGTCAGCCGACGGAATCGGCCGGATTATCGCAACCGAATTAGGCACGAAACTGGGGCGGCAGGCTTACGTGGAGAACAAGCCCGGGGCCGGCGGCTCGTTCGGCTTGACCGTGCTTGCGAAGGCGCCGCCCGACGGCGACACGCTCGCGATCGCCGCCGCCGGCGCTCTGGTGATCAACCCCAACGTGCCGGGCTCCAACGGCTTCGATCCCGTCAAGGAACTCGCCCCGGTCGCCCGGCTGATCGACATCCCCCTCGTCGTGGTGGCCAACCCCAAGACCGGACCGAAGACCGTCAAAGAAATGATCGAGACGTCAAAGTCCAAGCCCGACGGCTTGAGCTTCGGGAGCACCGGCGTGAACTCGAGCCAGCATCTCTCGGTGGAGATGTTCAAGAAGGCAACCGGGGCCAACCTCGTTCATATTCCTTACCGCGGCAGCGGACCCGCGGCGCTGGCCGCCGTTGCCGGAGACGTCCCTCTGACATCGACCGATCTGACAGCAGCGCACGAGAACATCAAAGCTGGCAACCTCACCGCGCTCGGCGTGACCAGCGTCAAGCGGTCCAGGCTGGCGCCGGAC
>JAPLPD010000119.1:7622-35077 GCA_026400395.1 Alphaproteobacteria bacterium
GCCGAAGGCGGCGCTCCCGGCTTCGACGGTCCGGCAAGCTTCATCGGCATTTTCGCCCCCCTGGGAACGCCGCCCGCGGTGATCCGGCAATTGTCGAGCGATATCGCCGCGATCGTTGCCCGGCCGGAGGTGCAAGCCAGGATCGCAGCCTTGTCGGTCGAGCCGGCCTACAGCGACGAAGCCACCTTCGGGGCATTTCTCGTGGCCGAGTCCAGCAAGCTGAAGGAAGTCATCAAGACGCTGCCGCCAGCCCAGTAACGGAAACCAGCCGCATGCAGTACCGCGCTCCGGTCGCCGACATCGCATTCACGCTCAAGCACGGGGCCGGTCTTGCCCGCACGCTTGCAAGCGGCGGCGACCTCGCCGCCGACGATGTCGATGCCGTGCTGGAGGAGGCTGGAAAGTACGCAAGCGACGTGATCGGCCCGCTCAACGCGCCCGGCGACAAATTCGGAACGCCGTTCAAGGATGGCTCCATCACCATGCCGCCAGGCTGGAAGGACGCCTATCGCGGCTGGTCCGCGGCGGGCTGGAACGCCGTGGCGTTGCCCGCGCAATATGGCGGTCAAGCGCTGCCGCACGCCATGAACGCCGCCTGCATCGAGATGTGGAATTCCGCCTCGATGGCGTTCGGCATCGGCCCGGTGCTGACCATGGGCGCGGCCGAGGCGCTGGCCAATTACGGCACCGACGATCTCAAGCGCACCTACCTGCCAAAGCTCATCTCCGGCGAGTGGATGGGCACGATGCAACTCACCGAACCGCAGGCCGGTTCGGACGTCGGCGCGCTGCGCACCAAAGCCGCGCGAGCCGGCGACGGCACCTACCGCATCACCGGCCAAAAAATATTCATCACCTACGGCGAGCACGATCTCACCGACAACATCATCCACTTCGTGCTGGCGCGCCTGCCGGATGCGCCCTTCGGCAACAAGGGCATTTCGCTGTTCCTCGTGCCGAAATTCCTGGTCAACAAAGATGGCTCGCTTGGCGCGCGCAACGACGCCCGCTGCCACTCCATCGAGCACAAGATGGGCATCCACGCCTCCCCCACCTGCACCATGGTCTACGGCGATCAGGGCGGCGCCATCGGCTATCTGGTCGGCGAGGAGAACCGCGGGCTCGCCTGCATGTTCACGATGATGAACCTCGCCCGCCTCTCGGTCGGCCTGCAAGGCGTCGGCATTGCCGAACGGGCGACGCAGCAGGCCATTCAATATGCGCGCGACCGCAAGCAGGGCCGCGCGCCGGGCGCGTCGGGATCGAGTGCGATCATTGGGCATCCTGACGTCAAGCGCATGCTAATCACCATGCGCGCGCTGACACGGGCAGCCCGCGCCATCTGCTACGCCACCGCCGGCGCTATCGACGAAAGCCACGGCGGCGGCGACGGCGCCAAGGCCGCCGACGCCCGCGCGGCGCTGCTGACGCCGATCGCCAAGGCGTTCTCGACCGACATCGGCATCGAGGTCGCGTCGCTCGGAGTGCAGGTGCACGGCGGCATGGGCTTCATCGAGGAAACCGGCGCAGCGCAGCATCTGCGCGACGCTCGGATTGCCGCGATCTACGAGGGCACCAACGGCATCCAGGCCATCGATTTGGCCACGCGCAAAGTGCCGCTTTCCGGCGGCGGGGTGGTACGCGCCTATCTCGGCGAATTGCGGACGACCGTGAAGGCGGTGCAGGCAAGGAACGATCCGGCGTTCGGCGCGACAGGCGCGCGTCTCGCCGAGGCGGTGGAGAGCCTCGACCGCGCAACCACATGGTTGCTGAGCAAGGTCGAGTCCGCCCCGCAGGCCGCGCTGGCCGGCGCCACGCCCTATCTGCGGCTGTTCGGCAACGCGGCCGGCGGCTGCATGCTGGCCGACGAGAGCCTGGCCGCGCTTCGCACCGGCGAAGGCGAGCCTACCTCGCGCATCGCCATCGCGCGCTTCTTTGCGGAGAACATCGCGGTGCAGGCATCCGGCTTGGAGCGCGCCGTTATCGACGGCGGCGAGAGCGTCAACGCCGCCGATGCCGCGTTGACGGGATGAGCGATCACATCACGATCGACGACGCCGGCCCGGTCCGCACCGTGCGAATGAACCGGCCGGACAAGAAGAACGCCCTCACGGGCGCCATGTATGGAGCGATGGCCGCGGCGCTGACGGACGCCAACCGTTCCGCCGGCATCCGCTGCGTGATGCTGGTCGGCGTGCCCGGCGCGTTCTCGGCGGGCAACGACATGGCGGAGTTCTCGCAAGCCGCGAAATCCGGCGAAGGACTGGCTCCATCGGTGATCGATTTTCTTTATGCGCTGGCGCGATCCGAGCGTCCGCTGGTGGCGGCGGTGCAGGGTCTGGCGGTCGGCGTCGGCACCACCATGCTGCTGCACTGTGATTATGTGATCGCCGGCAGCGATGCGCGCTTCTCGACGCCATTCGTGAACCTTGGGCTGGTGCCGGAAGCGGCCTCAAGCCTGCTCGCTCCCCGCCTGATGGGACATCGCCGCGCGTTCGAGCTTCTGGTCATGGGCCGCCCGCTCGACGCAGCCGCCGCGCAAAACTGCGGACTGGTCAATGCCGTGGTGCCGCCGGGCGATGTGGAAGCCCACGCCTTGAAAGCCGCGCGAGACATCGCGGCGTTGCCGCCCGAAGCGGTCGCCGCGTCGCGGCGCCTGATGCGCGGCGCGCCCGGCGAGATTGTCGCCCAAATCGATGCAGAGGCCATCGTGTTCCGCCAACGTCTGCAATCGGCGGAAGCGCGCACGGCCTTCGAAGCCTTCCTCAATCGCAAACGCTGAAAGGGGCGCACCATGTCTCTCAAAGGCAAGACCCTGTTCATTACCGGCGCCTCGCGCGGTATCGGCCTCGCCATCGCGCTGAAATGCGCGCGCGACGGCGCCAACATCGCCATCGCCGCAAAGACCGAGACCGCGCAACCCAAACTCGAAGGCACGATCTACTCGGCCGCCGAGCAGATCGAGAAGGCCGGCGGCAAGGCGCTCCCTCTGGTCGTCGATGTGCGCGACGAAGACGCGGTCAAAGCTGGCATCGACAAGACCGTGCAGACGTTCGGCGGCATCGACATCCTGATGAACAACGCCAGCGCGGTGTCGCGCACGCCGGTCGCCGAGACCGACATGAAGCGCTACGACCTGATGAACGGCATCAACACCCGCGGCACCTTCATGGTGTCGAAATACGCCATTCCGCATCTGGCGAAGGCAGCGAACCCGCACATCCTGATGAACTCGCCGCCGCTCGACGCGAACATGAAAGAAAAGTGGTTCGCCGGAAACACCGGCTATTCGATTGCCAAATTCGGCATGAGCCTGGTGGCGCTTGGGCTTGCCGGCGAGCTTCGCGAGCAGGGCATCGCCGTCAACGCGCTGTGGCCCCGCGTCACCATCGCCACCGCGGCGATCATGAACCTGCTCGGCGGCGAACGGGTGATGCGCATGTCGCGCACGCCCGAGATCATGGCCGACGCCGCCTACGCGATCTTTCACAAGCCGGCGAAAACCTTCACCGGCAACTTCATTATCGACGACACGTTCCTGTACGGCGAAGGCGTCACCGATTTCGAGAAGTACCGCGCCATGCCAGGCGAGCCGCTGGCGGGCACGTTCTTCGTCCCCGACGGCGACCCGCAGCCGCCGCCCGGCGTCACGGTCACCGGAAAAAGGTGGGACTGAGCACCTTTATTCGCACCGCGCGACGGATTAAGTCACAGAGACCGAGCAACCCGGATCGGACATGACCACCCTTCTCATCACGCATCCCGCTTCGCTCAATCACCAGAACGGGACCGGCCATCCCGAGCGGCCGGATCGCATTCGCGCGATTGAGAGCATTCTTGAGCAGGAGAAATTCCAGTCACTGCTCCGTGAGCAGGCGCCGCTGGGTGAACTCGAAGCCGCCGCGCTCTGTCATCCGATGGAGTACATCCTCGAAATCCGGGACGCCTCGCCGAAGGAAGGGATGGTGCAACTCGACGCCGACACTTCGATGTCGCCCGGCACCTTCGAGGCGGCGCTCCGCGCCATCGGCGGCTCAACCCGCGCGGTCGATGAGGTCGTCACCAAAAAGGCCGCCAACGCATTCGTCGCGCACCGCCCGCCCGGCCATCACGCCGAGACCGTCCGGCCGATGGGCTTCTGCATCTTCAACCAGGCCGCCATTGCCGCGCGCTATGCGCAGAAGAAGCATGGCCTGCACCGCGTCGCCGTGGTCGACTTCGACGTGCATCACGGCAACGGCACCCAGGAGATATTCTGGAAAGACTCGACGCTGATGTACTGCTCGACGCATCAAATGCCGCTCTATCCCGGCACCGGCGCGATCAACGAGCGCGGCGATCACGACAACATCGTCAATGCCCCGCTCCGCGCCGGCGATGGCGGCGAGCAGTTCCGGGATGCGATGGAGAGCCGCATCCTGCCGCGGCTCGCCCCGTTCGGTCCCGAGTTGATCATCATTTCGGCGGGCTTCGACGCCCACAAGCGCGACCCGCTGGCGAACTTGCAGTTGGTCGAGGAGGACTTCGCCTGGGCCACCCGCAAGATCATGGATGTCGCCGACAAGACCGCCGAGGGCCGCGTGGTCTCGGTGCTGGAGGGCGGCTACGACCTTGAGGGCCTGTCGAAATCCGCCGCCGCCCACGTGATCGCGTTGATGCGCGGTTGAGATTAGGATAGTTCGGGTCCGTATTAGCCTTATCCGCAGCCCCGCAGGATCGTCATGTCCGAACCCGGCAACGCCGACATCAAGAAGCTTACGTTCGAGCGGGCGATCGAAGAGCTTGAAACCATCGTTAAGCGGCTCGAGGAGGGCAAGGTCCCACTCGAGGAGTCGGTGGCGATCTACGAGCGCGGCGAGGCTCTCAAGCGGCGCTGCGAGGAATTGCTGCGCCAGGCGGAGGCGCGGGTCGAGAAGATAACCCTGGATGCCTCCGGCAAACCGGCCGGGACCGAGCCCCTGGACATCAACTAGCCGCATTCCGGCGGGTATTGCGCCCGTGGCCGCGACGGCCGCGCCTTTGCGATTCGGGCGTTCCGCATCGATTTTGCGAGTGGAACCATCCCTGCCCTCGGCATTTGGCGTAAACGATTGGTTGAACCCCTGGGGGTTCCAATCTACTCTAGGCCGCTTGAGTTAGGGGCCTCCGTCGGGTGCGGTCCGCGCCTGGAAGTTCCATCGTATCAATAGTTTGTAGCGGAGATCATTGGTGTCCAAACCGTCCAAGACGCCCCTCCTCGACCAGATCAATACCCCCGCCGACCTGAGGAAGCTCGACGAGAGCCAGCTTCGGCAGGTCGCAGACGAACTGCGGACCGAGACCATCGACGCAGTCGCCGTCACCGGCGGACATCTGGGCGCGGGCCTTGGCGTCGTCGAGTTGACGGTTGCGTTGCACTACGTGTTCAACACCCCAGCCGACCGTCTGGTGTGGGACGTCGGCCATCAAGCCTACCCGCACAAGATCCTGACCGGGCGCCGCGACCGCATTCGCACCCTTCGCATGGGCAACGGCCTGTCCGGGTTCACCAAGCGCACCGAGAGCGAATACGACCCGTTCGGCGCCGCCCACTCCTCCACATCGATTTCGTCCGCGCTCGGCATGGCCGTGGCGCGCGATCTCTCCGGCGGCAAGAACAACGCGATCGCCGTTATCGGCGACGGGGCGCTGACCGCCGGCATGGCTTACGAGGCGATGAATAATGCGGGCGCGATGGAATCGCGTCTGATCGTGATCCTCAACGACAACGACATGTCGATTGCGCCGCCGGTCGGCGCCATGGCTGGATATCTCGCGCGCCTGTTCTCTGGGCGAACCTACCGGTCGCTGCGCGAAGTGGGCAAGCAACTCGCCACCAGACTGCCGAAGGCGCTCGAGATCGGCGCGCTCCGCGCCGAGGAATTCAGCCGCGGGATGATCACCGGCGGCACGCTGTTCGAGGAGCTCGGCTTTTATTACGTCGGACCGATCGACGGCCACAATCTCGATCAGCTGCTGCCGGTCTTGAAGAACGTGCGCGACCGAGACCGGTCCGATCATCGTTCATTGCCGGACCCAGAAGGGCAAGGGCTACGGCCCGGCCGAGCAATCCGCCGACAAGTATCACGGCGTAGTCAAGTTCGATGTCGCCACCGGCATCCAGGCCAAGGCCAAGTCGAACGCGCCGTCGTACCAGAAGGTGTTCGGCGAAAGCCTGATCAAGGAAGCGCAGAAGGACGACAAGATCGTCGGCATTACCGCCGCGATGCCTTCGGGCACCGGTATCGATCTGTTCGAGAAGGTTTTCCCGGCGCGCACCTTCGACGTCGGCATCGCCGAGCAGCATGCCGTGACCTTCGCCGCCGGCCTGGCGACCGAGGGCTACAAGCCGTTCTGCGCGATCTATTCGACGTTCCTGCAGCGCGGCTACGATCAGATCGTGCATGACGTCGCGATACAGAAGCTGCCCGTGCGCTTTGCACTGGACCGCGCCGGTCTGGTCGGCGCCGATGGCCCGACCCATGCCGGCTCGTTCGATCTCGCCTATCTCGGCTGTCTCCCAAACTTCGTCATCATGGCGGCCGCCGACGAGGCGGACATGGTGCACATGGTGGCGACCCAGGTTGCGATCAACGACCGCCCGTCGGCGCTGCGCTACCCGCGCGGCGAAGGCGTCGGCTGCGAAATGCCCGCCGAAGGCAAGCCGCTCGAAATCGGCAAGGGCCGCATCGTCCGCCAAGGCAGCAAGATCGCCATCCTGTCGCTCGGCACCCGCCTTGCGGAATCGCTGAAGGCGGCGGAAGAGCTCGCCTCCTACGGCCTGTCGACCACCGTGGCGGACGCCCGCTTTGCCAAGCCACT
Source organism: Alphaproteobacteria bacterium (assembly GCA_026400395.1). GTDB lineage: Bacteria > Pseudomonadota > Alphaproteobacteria > Rhizobiales > Xanthobacteraceae > Z2-YC6860. The sequence goes on from JAPLPD010000119.1 coordinate 14,463, forward strand.
CGACACTGATCTGGTGCTGCGGCTCGCCAACGAGCACGAAGTTCTGATCACCATCGAGGAAGGCTCGATCGGCGGCTTCGCGGCGCAGGTGTTCCAGACGCTGTCGGACCACGGCGCGCTGGACAAGGGGCTGAAAATCCGCGCCATGGTGCTGCCCGACGTGTTCATCGACCACGACTCGCCGAACGCGATGTATGCCCAGGCCGGTCTCGACGCCAAAGGCGTCGTCAAGAAGGTGTTCGAGGCGCTGGGCCGCGATGCCGCCAAGATCGAGTCCGGCCGGCTGGCCTGACCGTTGGCGAGCAAGACCGATCGGCGACGACATCATCGGCGCCGCTGATACGGGCCATCACAACAGTCGATCGCGTGGCTTCGTCCAGCCGTTGGTGCGGCGCCCGGACGGTTCGCAATTTCTCCATGTTCGCACGCTAGTCAGCGGCGAGACATTTCCACGCAAAGCAAAGTCATGATGACCCCGGGGCCCACACTCGCGGGCGCGGCTGTGCCGCCCACGAGCCGATCGGCATGGCGCGAGGAGTTGATCGACACGATCAAGCTCGCGCTTCCGATCGCTCTTACCCAACTCGGGCAGGTCGCCATGATGACCTGCGACCTCGCGCTGCTCGGCCGCCTTGGCGATCACGTTGTCGCGGCTTCGGCGCTGGCCCACACCGTATTGTTCGCCGCGTTCGTCGTCGGCATGGGCATTGTCTCGGCGGTGTCGCCGCTGGCGTCGCAGGCGTTCGGCGCGCGCCAGCCGCGCATGGTCCGGCGCGCGCTGCGGGTCGGGCTGTGGGCCGCCACCCTGCTCGGCATCCCACTCACCGCATCGCAGCTTTACGGCGAAGAGATGCTGCTGGCGCTCGGACAGACTCCTGATACCGCCGCCCTTGCCTCGACCTATCTCATGGGCCTGGCGTGGTGCCTCGTACCGGGCTGGTGGTTCATCGCGCTGCGCGGCTTCATGCAATCGGTGAACCGTCCAGAGCCCGGACTCTGGATCACGATCGCCGCGATTCCGATCAACGCGGCGCTGGCCTACGCGCTGATCTACGGCGAGTTCGGGCTACCGCGGCTGGAGCTGCTCGGGGCGGGCCTCGCCACCACGATCGTCAACACCGGCATGTGTGTGGCCGGCGTTTGGGTCTGCTACGCCAGCCGTCCCTTCAAGAAGTATCGCATCCTCGGCCGCTTCTGGCGGCCGGACTGGGTGCTGTTTCGCCATCTCGTGACGGTTGGAGCGCCGATCTCCGGCACCATGCTGCTGGAGTACGGGGTGTTCGCCGCGGCGGCGCTGTTGATGGGCCGGATCGGCACCACCGAACTCGCCGCGCATCAGATCGCGCTCACCATGGCCTCGATCATGTTCATGGTGCCGTTTGGCATATCCATGGCCGCCACAGTGCGCGTCGGTCACGCCGCCGGCCGCCGCGACGTCGCCGGCACGCGGCGGGCCGGAATGGCCGCAATCGCGCTGGGGGTGGCCTTCATGGCGGGAATGACGCTCATCGTCATCCTGACCCGCCACGCCATTCCCCTGTTGTTTCTGGGGTTCGGCACCGAAGACACCAACGCCACGCTACAACTCGCCGCCATGCTGCTGCTGGTGGGCGCCAGCTTCTTCATCGCCGACGGTGTGCAGACCGTGGCCGCCGGCGCGTTGCGCGGCCTGAACGACACCCGCATGCCCCTGATGTTTGCCGCGATCTGCTTCTGGGCGATCGGCTTCGTCGCCTGCTACGCGCTCGGCTTCACGCTGAACTATGGCGCCGTAGGCATCTGGATGGGCCTGTCGATCGGACTTGCGACCTATGCACTGCTATTGATACGGCGCTTCCATGCACTGACCCGTCGCGGCTATCTTCCCGATATTGTCGCCACCTGAAAGGCAAAGTCTTGACCGAGCGGCTCGCCATCAACCGCCTCGCCCACCGCGGTGACGGCGTGGCGGAGACGCCAGCCGGACCGCTGTTCGTACCCTATACGCTGCCCGGCGAGACCGTCGAGGTCGAGAGCGTCGCCGGCCATCCGGACCGCCGCCATCTGCTCCGGGTCGAGACCGCGAGCCCGGACCGGATCGAGCCGTTCTGCCAGCACTTCGGCGTCTGCGGTGGCTGCGCGATCCAGCATTGGACCCCTGCCCCCTACCGGAACTGGAAGCGGAGCCTGGTCGTCGAAGCACTCGCGCAGGCCGGCCTCGACGCGCCGGTCGATGAGTTGATCGATGCCCACGGCGACGGCCGCCGCCGCGCGACATTTCACGCCAGGCAAAGCCAGCGGGGCATCATCGAAGTCGGGTTCGCGGCGCTCCGCGCGCACCACATCATCGGCATCGACCGCTGCCCAGTGCTGACGCCGTCGCTCGATGGCGCCATCGCGGCGGCCTGGGCGATCGCCGAGGCGCTTGAGCCGCAAAACAAGCCGCTGGATATCCAGACCACGGCGACCGACACCGGCATCGACGTGGACGTGCGCGGCTCGGGTGCTCTGAGCACAGCGCGGATGGGCGTCATGGCGCGCCTGGCCGCAACCCACAAACTCGCGCGGCTCACGCGCCACGGCGAATTGATCGCACAGCGCTCGGCGCCAACCGTGATCATCGGGCGCGCGCGCGTCACACTGCCGCCGGGCTCATTCCTGCAGGCGACCGTCGCCGGCGAAGAAACCTTGGCGCGGCTGGTGGCCGGCCACGCCGGCAAGGCCAAGGTGATCGCCGACCTGTTCTGCGGCGTCGGCCCCTTCGCATTTCGCCTGGCCGAGACGGCGCGCATCGGCGCATTCGACTCCGATGCAGGAGCCATTGCCGCGCTGAAGCAGGCTGTGAACATGACACCGGGGCTGAAGCCGATTGTCGCCGAGGCGCGCGACCTGTTCCGCCGTCCGCTGGTCGCATCAGAGCTCAAGGGCTACGGCGCGTTGGTGTTCGATCCGCCGCGCCAGGGCGCCGAGGTGCAGGCGCGCGAACTCGCCAAAAGCGTGGTTCCGACCGTGATTGCGGTGTCGTGCAATCCGGCGACCTTCGCCCGCGATGTTCGGCTTCTTGTCGATGGCGGATACAAGCTAAAGTCGGTGACGCCGGTGGACCAGTTCCGCCATTCGGCGCATGTGGAGATCGTGGCGAAGCTCGATCGCTAAATCGGCCCGGCCAGCGCCATCATCGAGGCGCGTTGCAACTCCGCCTGCTCCTGCGCCGGCGCCCGGCCCATCTCCAGTTCGCCAAGGCGGACCGAATTATCGACCACCATGCGGCAGCGCTCGTAACGTCGAGCGGCGAACCGTTGCAATGCGTCCGCCAGTGCGTCCCCGGACAAAAGAGACTCAGCCAGCACCAGCGCATCCTCCACGGCAAGACCCGCGCCCGAGGCCAGATGCGGCGTGGTCGCGTGCGCCGCATCGCCGATCAGCACCACGCGCCCCTGGTGCCATGGGCGCGGCAACAGCAGTTTTTCCAGCGGCCGGTAGTTGATCCGCGCGGACGCATCGAGCCCGCCACGGATGGCGCCCAGCATCCCGCCAAAGCCATCCAACTGCGCGGCCAACAACTCAGGCCAATCCTGTTCAGGCATCCGCGGATTGCCGGGCACGTTCTGGAGCAGGAACAGATACATCTCATCCCGCGAGACCGGCACGATGCCGGCCTTTACCGGTCCCCCGACATAGACATGCGCGCAGTCGAGCGCCGCCGGCCGCGGCAGCACTGCGCGCCAGCAGCCCTGGCCGGTGAACGCCGGAGGCGACGCGCCCGGAAACAGCAGACCGCGAACGCGCGAGTGGATGCCGTCGGCTCCGACCACCAGATCGTAGGCGCCGCTCGAGCCATCGGTGAAACCCACCGCGACATCATCCGCCGCGTGTTGGATGGAGGCGACGCTGACGCCGAGACGCACGGCCGTCCCCGACGCCCGTGTTGCCTCGGACAAAATCCGGTGCAGCACCGGACGCAGGATGCCGCCACCATTCGGGATGCGCGGACCCAGCGGACGACCGCTCACCCGCGACGCCATGACGACATGGCCCGCAGCGTCGCAGATGCGCGTCACATCGTAGCAAAACCCTTGGGTCATCACCGCATCGAGCAAACCGAGCCGATCGAGCGCGCGCAGCGTCGGTCCGGTGATGGTGATGCCGGCGCCATAGACCCGCCAGTCCTTGTCGATCTCGGCTATGTCTGCGGCGATCCCCGGCGCGCCGCAGTTCGATGGCAAGCGCCATGCCGGCGATGCCACCGCCGACGATCAAAAGGCGCCTGACCTCACTCATCGCACGAATGCCGGCATGGCATGGACAGGAATATCAGTTGCCCCACCGCTCCTGCCACAGGCGTTCGCCGATGGTGCAGGAGATGCGCGGCGCGGCGGCCGAAACCGGTACGATCCGCTGCTCCGGCGTGCGGCCGGCGATCTCCAGAACCAGCTTGGTGCGGATCGCCTCCTTGAACTGGGCGCGGTCCCTGATCGGGATGACGAACGCGCCCGGACCGCCGATCACGCAGTCCTCGTAGTAGATGTCGAGTTGGTCGATATCGAGCGTGCTGGCGTTGGGCCGCTTCAGCAGGATCGGCAGACCGTTGATGGTGATGCCCTTGGCGAGCACCTCGTCGCGGATGACCGTGATCAGCGGGCCGTTGTTGTTGACGCCGTCGCCGGACACATCAATGACCCGCCGAACGCCGCGAAAGCCGCTCCCTTCGAACAGCGGCGCGGCAAACGCCAGCGCTGCCGAGATGGAAGTGCGCGAGGCGCGGCTGTAGCGCGCCCGGCCGATATCAGCGGCAAAGCCATCGGCCGATTCCGGACCGTCGATCAGCCGCCACGGCACAATGATCTGCTGATGGTGCGCACCGGCCCATTCGAAATAGGTCAAGGCGATGCGGCCGTTCATGCCCTGCTTCATCGCCTGCAGGAATTCCCGCGAGGTGATCGCCGCCATGTAGCCCTCGCGCTGAAGGGCCTGTTCCTCGGGATCCATCGAGTAGGAGACATCGACCGCGAGCACCACCTCGGCGTCGACGGCAACGGCGCCGGAGGCGCCCTTCTGTGCAAAGGTCTTCGGCCCGTTGGGAGCGGCGAAGCCAAACCCTGCAAGCGCGGCGATCACAGCGACCGCCACCACGCCCAAGACCGCGAAACGACCCCGCATCCGAGCCTCCCTGCCGCCGGCAGGCGACATGGTGGCACGAGGCCAAGAGGAGGAAAAGGAGCTTTAGTTCTCGGTCGTTTCGGTCTCGGTGATTTCGATGCCAAACCCGGCCAAACCGACATAGGTGAACTTGGCCGAGGTCAGCAGACGGATCGAGGAAATGCCGAGGTCCTTGAGGATTTGCGCTCCCAGCCCCACCTCGCGCCACTGCTTGGTGCGGGCGGCCTCCGAGTTCTGGTCGTCCGAGGGAATGCTCTGGCTCGGCACGCCGGCGGCCCCGTCCCGCAGGATCACGATGACGCCGCGGCCTTCTTCCTTAAGACGCTGCAGCGCGCTGTGCACCGGATTGGCGCCGCCGAACACATCGCGGATGATGTCGGCGCGATGCAACCGGGCCAACACGTCCTTGCCGTCGCCGATCTTGCCGTAGACGACAGCCATGTGGTGAACGGCATCGAACGGAGTGACATAGGCATAGCCGGTCAGCATGCCGATCTCGCTCTTGACCTGGAACTCGCCGACCCGCTTGACCAGTTTCTCGCGCGCCTGCCGGTAGGCGATGATGTCGGCGATGGAAATTTGCGTCAGCTTGTGACGCTGGGCGAACGCCGCGACACCTGCGCCGCGCATCACCGTGCCGTCGTCGTTCATCAACTCGGACAGCACGCCGACCGGCGGCAGGCCCGCGAGCTTGCACAGATCGATGCAGGCTTCGGTGTGGCCCGAGCGCATCAGCACGCCGCCGTCCTTGGCGACCAGGGGAAACACATGGCCGGGGCGCACGAAATCGGCGGCGCCGCTGTTGCCGTTGGCCAGCGCCCGCACCGTATTGGTGCGTTCCTCCGCGGAGATGCCCGTGGTCAGGCCGTGGCGCACATCGACGGTGATAGTGAACGCGGTGCCGAGCGGGGCATCGTTCGAGGTCACCATCGGGTCGAGCCGGAGCCGACGCGCTTCGGCGCCGGACAACGGCGCGCAGACGATCCCCGACGTATTGCGGATGATGAAGGCCATCTTTTCGGCCGTGCACAACGATGCCGCGATGAAGAGGTCGCCCTCGTTTTCGCGATCGTCGTCATCGGTGACAACAATGAGTTCGCCGCGGGCAAACGCCGCGACGGCCGCTTCGACACGCTCATGGGATTCAACCACGGAAACTCCTTGGCACTGTTACGTCTTGAACGGCCAGGCCGGCGTAGCGCCGACCTGTGCGCGTTGGCGCAGATAATGATCGGCGATCACGCAAGCCACCATGGCTTCACCGATGGGAACCGCACGGATGCCGACGCATGGATCGTGGCGGCCCTTGGTTGATACTTCAGTTTCGTTGCCGTAGCGATCGACGGTCTTGCGTGGGGTCAATATCGACGATGTCGGCTTGACCGCAAAGCGCACGACCACCGGCTGGCCGGTCGAGATGCCGCCCAGAATGCCTCCAGCGTGGTTGGAAAGAAAGCGCGGCTTGCCGTCATTGCCCATCCGCATCTCGTCGGCATTGTCTTCGCCCGACAGCATGGCCGCTGCAAAGCCCGCGCCGATCTCGACGCCCTTGACCGCATTGATGCCCATCAGCGCACCCGCGAGGTCGCCGTCCAGTTTCCCGTAGATCGGCGCGCCGAGACCCGCCGGCACACCTTCGGCGATCACCTCGATGATGGCGCCGACCGACGAGCCCTGCTTGCGCACGCCATCGAGGAAATCGGCGAACCCCGCGGCTGCGTTGGCGTCGGGGCAGAAGAACGGATTGCGTTCGACCTCCGACCAGTCCCAGGCTCCGCGGTCGATCGTCCGCGAGCCCATCTGGATCAGCGCCGCGCGCACATTGAGGCCGGGCACGATCTTGCGTGCGATGGCGCCCGCCGCCACCCGCATCGCCGTCTCGCGCGCCGAGGATCGGCCACCGCCACGATAATCGTGGAAGCCGTATTTGGCGTCATAGGTGAAGCCGGCATGGCCCGGCCGGTAGACGTCCTTGATGGCGGAGTAATCCTTCGAGCGCTGATCGACATTCTCGATCAGCAGCCCGATCGACGTGCCGGTGGTGACCTGCTGTCCGCTCGCCTCGTCGGCGAAAACCCCGGACAGGATTTTGACCGTGTCCGGTTCCTGCCGCTGGGTGGTGAATCGGGACTGCCCCGGCCGCCGCTTGTCGAGGTAGGGCTGGATATCAGCCTCGGTCAGGGGAATGCCCGGTGGACAACCATCGACCACGCAGCCGATCGCCGGCCCGTGGCTTTCGCCAAAGGTCGTCACCCGGAAGAGTTGGCCGAAGGTATTGAATGACATGGCAGTTTTCTTGGCAGTCCGCTCTGAGCGGTGTGGTAGCCCGCGCTTGGTGGCGGGTCAAAGCCGCAGCGCGGCATGAATGCACATTCAGGCACCTGAACGCCGGTTAATGAGAACCTGAATGGCCGTTAAGCTACGGAAATATAAGAGTTTTTTCCATTTTCCTCTTGCGCGGCCGGAGGGGGTGTGCAATATTGCATTCACGGTAAGGGGACGAGCCCAAGGATCAAATCCGCGACGCTCAAAATAGCTACCTGCCGACGCAACACTGACCAAAGGACATGACCATGGCGAAGATGAAGAAGAAGGGTAAGTCGAAGAAGGCCGCGAAGAAGTAATTTCGCGCTTTCTCGTCTACTTCGCGAGATGCCCGCGTGGTGTTTCGCACAAACGGCCGGACGAAAGTCCGGCCGTTTCGCTTTTATGGTTCTTAACGTGCGGCCGGACGAAAGTCCGGCTGTCTTGCTTATTCGCTACCCCCGCGTCACTCGTGACGCGCCATGCCGGTGCCGTCGAACACATAGACGCAGCCCTGGCCGATATCCCCCGTCGAAGCCGCATCGGGCTGCGCCAGGTCCAGATGCGCGATCAGCGCGCGGCACACGCCGCCGTGGGCCGCCACAACACAGTCTCGCTGCAGACCTTCGTACCAGGCGCGCACCCGCACCTGGAGCTGCGCGTAACTCTCGCCGCCCGGCAGAACGAAACCCCACTTGTCGAGTTCTCGCGCGGCCAATGCCGGGGCCTCCCGTGCCTGCAGTTCGGCATAGGTGAACCCCTCCCAGCGACCGAACGACATTTCCATCAGCCGCGCGTCGGTGCGATAGGAGCCGGCGTCGAGCCCCATCGCAGTCCGCATCAATTCCATCGTCTCGCGCGCCCGGCCGAGCGGGCTCGACACGTAATCGTATTGCGCCGCCGAGCCGCCATTGCGTTCGAGCAAATCGCGCATCAACGGCCCGCAGCGCGACGCCTGCGAACGGCCCAGCGCGTTGAGCGGAATGTCGTGCTGACCCTGCAGACGCCGTTCCCGGTTCCAGTCGGTTTCGCCGTGTCGGACAAAATAGAGGATGGGCCGCGGCATCGGGGATACGGCGGTGCGCCGTCCTATTTCTTGGGGACCGTGATGTCGATGTCCGGTGCGTCCGGATGCTTCATGCCGACGATGTTGTAGCCGGCATCGACGTGCAGTATTTCCGCGGTAACGCCGCGCGACATATCCGACAAAAGATAGATCGCCGCATCGCCCACCTCGTCCGTGGTCACCGTACGGCGCAGCGGCGCATTGTGCTCGGTCCATCCGAGGATGTAGCGGAAGTCGCCGATGCCGGACGCCGCCAGCGTCTTGATCGGACCCGAGGAAATGGCATTGACGCGAATTTTCTTGCCGCCGAGATCCGCCGCGAGATAGCGCACCGACATTTCCAGCGCGGCCTTGGCAACACCCATGACGTTGTAATGTGGAATCCATTTCTCGCCGCCGTAGTACGTGAGCGTCAGCAGGGAGCCGCCATGCGGCATGAGCTTTTCGGCGCGTTGGGCGACAGCAACAAACGAATAGCAGGAGATCAGCATCGTCTGGCTGAAGTTGTCCGCCGTGGTATCGACGTATCGGCCGTCCAATTCGCGCTTGTCGGAAAAAGCGATGGCGTGCACCAGGAAGTCGAGCGAGCCCCAGGTCTGCTCGATGGTGCTGAACACCGCATCGATCGTCGCAGCATCGGTGACGTCGCAATGGCCGGCCAGCGTCGCACCGATCTCCTGCGCCAGCGGTTCCACGCGCTTCTTCAGCGCTTCGCCCTGGTAGGTAAGCGCCACCTCGGCGCCCTGGGCGCGGCAGGCCCGGGCAATACCCCAGCCCAAAGAGCGGTTGTTGGCGACCCCCAGGATCAAGCCGCGCTTGCCGCGCATCAGACCTGAGGCTTCCGCCATGACTCTCCCCACCGGAAACCAGTGACCCGCCTCGTATGGCATAGGGCTTTTTGGCTCACAAGCGCGACCCCCAAGCCCGATCCGAAACGTTAATGCACGGAACCGCGAAGCCTTCACGTCGCCGATCATGGGCTGTGATGGAATATGTTACAAATAGCCGGTGTTGACCCCTGTGAAGCCGTGGCTATCACGAGGAATTCGGTTGGGCACATTTCACCAGGATGTCGAGGCGGCGATCCCAGCGCTGCGGCGCTACGCGCGGGCGCTGACCCGCGACGCCGAAACCGCGGACGACCTGGTGCAGGACTCGCTGGTCCGGGCTTTGCGTTCCGAGCACCTGTTTCACGGCGGCGACGTACGAAGCTGGCTTTACACGATCCTGACCAATCTCAACCGCAACCGGCTGCGCTCTCATGCAAGGCGGCCGATGCTGATGCCGCTCGAGGACAACGACGCTCCGGATGCCTCCGGGCCGGAAGCCGGCGGGCGCGATATCGAGCGGGCGCTGGCCCTGCTGGTCGATGAGCAGCGCACCGCATTGCTCTTGGTCGTTCTCGAAGGACTGAGCTACCGCGAGGTCGCGGAGGTTCAAGGGGTACCGATCGGCACTGTGATGTCGCGTCTGGCGCGTGCGCGCATGCAGATCAAAACCTATCTCGATGGCGAGCGCCCCGCGCTTCGCCGCATCAAATGACAAGAAAGGTCATTCCATGATCGACCGAAACACATCCGTGACCGAAGACGAACTTCACGTCTACGTCGACGGCGAACTGCCGGCGGATCGCCGCGAGGCGGTCGAAGCGTGGCTGGCCAGCCACCCAGACGATGCCGCGCGGATCGCCTCGTGGCGCGCGCAGGCCGAAGCCATCCGCGCTCGTTATGGCGCGACGATCCACGAGCGCGTTCCGGACCGGCTGACGCTCAGCCGGATCATACGGACCCGCCGCTCCTGGGGCGCGGTTGCCGCCGCCGCCGCGGTGGCAGCGTTCGTCATCGGCGGCGCCGCCGGCTGGCTGGCGCGCGGCGTATCGGCCGCCGCTCCCAACTCGGTGGAGCTGTTCACCAGCGACGCTCTCGTGGCGCACAAGCTTTACATCGGCGAGGTGCGGCACCCGATCGAGGTCAAGGCCGAGGAGAACCACCTGCTGCCCTGGCTGTCGCGCCGCGTCGGCACCACACTGCGGGCGCCGGATCTGGGCGCGTTCGATCTCAAGCTTTTGGGCGGACGCCTATTGCCCGGCGTCAGCGGTCCGGCCGCGCTGTTCATGTACGAAGGCGCGAGCGGCGAGCGATTCACGATTTACTGCACAAAGCTCAACGCGGCCCGAACGGCGTTCCGCTACGATGCCGAGGACAATGTCGGCGCCGTGCACTGGATCGAAGGCAGCTACGGCTGGGTGATCAGCGGACCGAAGGACAAGGACAAGCTGAAGGCCGTCGCCAGCGCCGCCTACGACCAGCTCGAGAAACGCATCCCGAGTCCGTCCCAGGGCGCCGCCGGTCAGCTGATATCGCGGCGCGGATCGTAGGGCTTGCCGTCGCGCCACTTCTTCATCAACTCGTCGAGCTCGGCGTCGCCGGTCTCGGGGAGCACGATGCGGATCGTGACGTACATATCGCCCGCGCCGTCCTTGGCGGGCAGCCCTTTGCCTTTAACGCGCATGGTGCGACCGGAGCTGGTGCCGCGCGGGATCGCCAATTCCACCGCGCCGTCCAGCGTCGGCACCCGAACCTTGCCGCCGAGCACCGCTTCATACAGCGTCACCGGCAGCTCAAGCCGCAGGTTCGCACCGTCGCGCTTGAACATCGGATGTTCGGCAAAGGTGACCGTGATCAACGCGTCGCCCACCGCGCCGCCATGGCCGGGGAGCCCCTGCCCCTTCAGGCGGATGGTCTGACCGTCGGCCATGCCGGGCGGAATTTTGACATCGATCTCTTTGCCGGTCGGCAGGTGCACCCGCCGGGACGTGCCGGTCAGAACCTCCGGCAGCGTGATGGCGACCGTGCCGGTGACGTCGCGGCTCGGTTGCGCGCCGCCGAACTCCTCGGGCTCGAACTGCCGGCCCGCGCCGCCCATCATTTCCTTCAGGATGTCGTCGATGCCGCCGCCACCGCCGAAGCTGCCCCGAAAGCCGCCGCGCCGCGCGCCGCCACGCTGGGCGCCGCCCGGTCCCCAGGTAAACGACTCGAAGCCGCCGTCCTGACCGGGCGCACCACCACCCGCCCCCCAGGGTCCCCGGTGGCCGCCGCCGGGGCCGCCACCAAACCCCTGCTGGAAGCGCGGCTTACCCTCGCCGTCGATCTCGCCGCGATCGAACGCCTTGCGCTTGGCCTCGTCGCCGAGGATTTCATACGCCGAGTTCAGCTCGGAGAATTTCGCCGCCGCGGTCTTGTCGGCCTTGTTGGCGTCAGGATGCAGCTTCTTGGCCAGGCGCCGGAAGGCGCTTTTGACCGCCGCGGGGGTGGCATTCTTCTGCACCCCCAGAACGTCGTAGGGGTCGCGCATCCTGCAACTCCGAGAAATTCAAGCGGCCGCGCGAATCGGCGGCCGACCCAAGCCCAGTTCAGACCATATGTGGTGGTTCAGCCGCTCGACTGCAACGAGTTTGCGGCGGGAGCGATCAGGTTCGTGAGGTCCAGGGCCGCAGGCTCCGAACCTCCCAGGGCCCCTGCTTGCCCCGGCATGCCTGACCCTGCATCCAGGTTTCCGGACTGTGCGGACCAACGTAACTCGCCAGGAAGTCGCGGCAGGTCGCGCCGTCCCGGACATAAATGCTGGCGATCGGAGTGACGGTGCCGTGCGCGCCGTTGCTTGGATTTTCCCAGGGCGAACTGATCTGCTTGGCGCCGCGGGTCAGCACCTCGACGATGGCCATGCGCGCAAACACCAGATCGGTGTCCGCCGGCAGGCCCGAGGCCGCCGCCGCCGGAGTAGCCGAAGTCGCCGGGAGCTTGACCACCGAGGCGGTCGTCTCGTCGCCGGTATAGGCGGCCCGGGCTTCGTCTCTCGGAGCCTTGTTGAACATCGAGCCGAGCGAGCCGGACACCGCGCAACCGCCCAGCGAGCCGCCCACGCCCAGCGCAAGCATGAGCGCCGCGGCCAGCCGTAGGCTTGCTACGAGCGTTCCACTATAAGAAGAGAGCCGGAAAGCACGGCTAGCCAACGGGCCAGCCATACGGATACCCCACACCATGTCCGAGACTGCTCCGATTGAACACCCAAGTGGGTTAACGGTTGGTGATTTCACCGCCGCCGACGAACCGCTGCGGCTTTTTGTCCAGTGGCTGGAGGAGGCGACCCGGAGCGAACCGGCCGATGCCAATGCGATGGCGGTGGCCACGGTCGATTCGGACGGACTGCCCAATGTCCGGATGGTCCTGATGAAGGGCTTCGACGAACGCGGCGTCGTTTTCTATACGAACATGGACAGCCAAAAGGGGCGGGAGTTGGACGCCAACGCCAAGGCCGCCCTGCTCTTTCACTGGAAATCCAAGACCCGGCAGGTGCGCCTGCGCGGCACCGTCGAGCGCGTGTCCGACGCTGAGGCCGACGCCTATCACGCCTCGCGGTCGCGGCTGTCGCAGATCGGCGCCTGGGCCAGCAAACAATCGGCGCCGCTGGAGAGCCGGCTCGCCTTCGAGAAAGCCATCGCGCTGTACACCGCCAAGTTCGCCATCGGCTCCGTGCCACGGCCGCCGAACTGGTCGGGGTTTCGAATTATTCCAATGACGATCGAGTTCTGGGAGGACCGTGCCTTCCGGCTGCACGAGCGCGTCGAGTTCCGCAGGCCGCAGGTTGGCGCTGCTTGGAGCAAGACGCGGATGTATCCGTGAGTTAGGGTCGCCGCCATGATGACCGCCTCGCAGACCAATCAACCGCGCCGCACGCTGCTCCTCACCGGAGCCAGCCGCGGCATCGGCCACGCCACCGTGAAGCGGTTCTCCGCCGCCGGCTGGCGCGTGATCACCTGCTCGCGTCATGCGTTCCCGGAAAATTGCCCGTGGGAGATGGGACCGGAGGATCACATCCAGGTCGATCTGGCCGATCCAGAGAACACCCAGAACGCCATCGCGGAGATCAAAAACCGGCTGCCCGACGGCGAGTTGCATGCGCTGGTCAACAACGCCGCCATCTCGCCGAAGGCCGAGGGCGGAAAGCGGCTGTCTTCGCTCGACACCACGCAGGACGTTTGGAACCGCGTGCTGCAGGTGAATTTTCTGGCGCCGATTATGCTGGCGCGCGGACTGGTGGAGCACCTCAAGGCCGCCAAGGGCTCCGTGGTCAACGTCACTTCGATCGCCGGTTCGCGCGTGCATCCGTTCGCCGGCGCGGCCTACTCCACCTCGAAGGCGGCGCTCGCCGCGCTGACCCGCGAGATGGCCGCCGATTTCGGGCCGCTCGGCATCCGCGTCAATGCGATCGCGCCGGGCGAGATCGACACCGCCATGCTGTCGCCGGGGACGGAGTCGATCATCCCGCATATTCCGCTGCACCGGCTCGGCACCACCGACGAGGTGGCCAAGATCATCTACGTGCTGTGCACCGAGACCAGTTCGTATGTGAACGGCGCCGAGATCCACATCAACGGCGGCCAGCACGTTTAGACGCGCTGCGCGGCCCCGGCTTTTTCATTCACCGGCCTCACACTCTCATTCGTATTTGCCGGGCTTGACCCGGCAATCCATCACGAACCGCCGCGCCGTTGCGCGCTTGATGGATGCCCGGGTCAAGACCGGGCATGACGCGGTGCGCGTTGCGCGCGTGTGCAAATCACCCAAGCGGTCCAATCCGATTCAATTTTCAAACAGCCCCGTCAAAATTAGCCAACGCTCCGCCGCCCCTGTTTTTTGAAAGGCGCGGGGTGCGCCTTCATTCCCGTTCCCCCCGGACAAGCCGAGGGGATGGAGCGCCGCAAGGCGCAACCATCAGCTCACGCCTTTCGGCGTCGCGTGCCTTGCGCGGCACGCCCGCCTCGCGGCGCTCCATCGGCGGCTTTTTCAGGCGCCCCGCACCTTGGAGGACACGCCATCAGCCCCGGGCCGCGTTTCCGGGCACTGGCATGAGCCAGCCCGTTCAGCGAAGCTCCTCGCGGAGCGCCCGTAGTGGCGCCCGAGCGGGGTCCGGGACCGCCCGAGTGCGAGGTTACGAGCCTCGCCCGCAGGGGCCGCGCCTCGCTCCACCACCAAGACGTCTCATGATGACGCCCTCGATGAGCGAGGCGGGGGGGGGGGGGTGTATATATTCCTATAGGAATAAAGTCTAGTGATTCCCCCCCCTTTCCAGATCGTGTATACCGGAGATAGAATCGTTATCATAACTAAACCGTAAGTTGATGGGTGGCCAATGCAAACGATTTTGAGTTTTGCAAACGATCATCGTTTCCTAACGGCGATGATCTTGTCAGTCTTTGGCGGCATTCCGGTTACGTGGCTCTGGACTGAGTTTCTTCATCGACTGCTAAAAAGGACGGAGACGGATATTCGGAGACAATGGGTCGGAATTACTTTTGGGATTTTAGAGCGCACGCTTCTGACCACGTTTGTGCTTTGGCTACCTATCGGTGCGGGCGCGTTTGCCGGTGCATGGATTATCGTGAAAGCAGTAACAGGATGGGGTGGCCTGGATCAGAAATTAGAACCTGCCAGGGCCCGATATGCCGTGGTTCTGATGGGCACAATCGTTTCAATTATTTGGGCGATTGGATGGGGCATTTGGGGAATGCCAGAATCAAAGTGAGACAGTGCCTTTCAGCCTGTGACCTTGCGCACTTCTGTTCTCGTCGGATCGAAGGATGATCACAGGCAACGCAAGGGGATTTCCAATGCCTGCTCATTTCACGGTTTTCGGCGCTTCATTCGTTCGCGAGGCCCACGGCTTCAACCCGGCGCCGCGCCGCAAGGAAAGCGTCGCGACCTGGGGCTTTATCCTCGGCAGTCTCATGTTGGCAGTAGCCACCGTGGCTGGCGTCACCGCGTCGAGCCTGGCGGCTTACGCCGCTGGGTTCTGATCACTTCAGCGCGTGTTGCCGCGATCCTCGGCGGAGAAGCCTGACGCCTGAACCAGCTTGCCCCATCGCTCGCCCTGCTTCTGCATGTTGAGCAGAAGTTGCGGCCCGGTCTCGGCGACGACCTCATAACCCTGCGCTTCGAGCTTTGCCTTCACGCCCGGATCGGCATGCGCGCGTTTGGCGGCGTCGGTCAGCCGATCGACGATCGCCTGCGGGGTGCCGGCCTTCACCAGCAGACCGAACCAGACCTTGGCGGTGAATTCCGGATAGCCGAGTTCGGCGAAGGTCGGCACATCCGGCAGCGCCGGATCGCGGGCCGGGCCGGTGACCGCAAACGCCTTGAGCGAACCCGCACGCACCTGCGGCAGCGATGAATTGAGCTGGGCGAAACCGAATTTGCTTTCGCCCGCTATCAGCGCGGTGGCCTGCAGTCCTGACCCTCGGTAGGGGACGTGGACCATGTCGAGGTCGAACTTCTCGTTCAGTTGGTAACCGAGGAAATGCGACGGCGTGCCGGCGGTATAGGACGAATAGCTGAGCTTGCCGCGGTTGGCTTTGGCCCAGGCCACGAATTCCGACAGCGTGTTGGCGGGTACGCTTGGATGCCCGACAAAGACCAGCGGGGCTTCGATACCTTTGATCAGCGGGGTGAACTGATCGATCGACCATCGCAGGTTCTTGTAGGCACTGGGATTGATCTCGGTGAGCGCCTGGGTGCTGACCCAGACCATGGTTCCGTCCGCTGGCGATTCCACCATGTAGAGAGCGGAGATGTTGCCGCCGGCGCCGGGCTTGTTCTCCACGATGATCGTCTGCCCGAGAATCTTGGACATCTGGTCGCCGACGATCCGCGCATAGGGATCGACGGCGCCGCCCGCGGCGAGACCGACGACAAACTTGATGATCCCGGTCTGGGCCGACGCGGTGGCCATCAGAGAGGCCAGCATCGCGGCTGCAACGACAGTTTGGCGCACGATTTGACGCGGCTTCATGTCCACCTCCCGATTTTTCGGGAATGCTAGCCATGATCGCGGCGCTTGTCTAAGCGCCGCCTGCGGCCTCCCGGCGTCCGCCTTCGAGGTAGGCGGCGCGGACCTCGGGCCGCTCCAGCAATTCGCGCCCGGAGCCGGAGAGCGTGATCTCGCCGTTGACGATGACGTAGCCCCGGTGGGCGAGTTTGAGCGCATGGAAGGCGTTCTGCTCGACCAGGAAAACGGTCAGGCCATCGCGGGTGTTGAGCTCGCGGATGGCGCGGAAAATCTGCTGCGACAGCATGGGGGCGAGCCCGAGCGACGGCTCGTCGAGCAGGAGCAGGCGCGGACGGCTCATCAGCGCGCGCGCGATCGCCAGCATCTGCTGCTCGCCGCCGGACAGCGTGCCGCCGCGCTGTTGCATGCGCCGGTCGAGCAGGGGAAACAGCGCGCAGACGCGCCTGAGGTCGTCTTCGAAATGCGACGGGTCGGCGACGGTCGCGCCCATCTGCAGGTTTTCCAGCACCGTCATGCGCGGGAAGATGCGCCGGCCCTCGGGCGATTGGGCGATACGCAGCCGCGCGATCTCATGCGACGGCATCTGGGTGATGTCGCGGCCGTCGAAAACGACGCTGCCTTCGCCGGCGCGCGGATTGCCGAAGATGGTCATCATCAGCGTGGACTTGCCGGCGCCGTTGGCGCCGATCAGGGTGACGATCTCGCCTTCGCAGACGTCGAGATCGACGCCCTTCAGGGCCATGATGTTGCCGTAGAAGGTTTTGACGCCGCGTACGGCAAGGAGGGGCGGGCTCATAGCCCAGCCTCTGCTTCGGCGATTTCGATCTCGTCGTCCTCGACGCCGAGATAGGCGGCGATCACCTTTGGATCGTTGCGGATGGCTTCGGGGGTGCCGTCGGCGATCTTGACGCCGTAGTCGAGCACGACGATGTGGTCGGAAATCTCCATCACCACGCTCATGTCGTGCTCGATCAGCAGGATCGAAATGGCGTGCTCGCGGCGGATGAACTGCAGCAGCGCGTTCAGCTCCGCGCTCTCCCGCGCGTTCAGTCCGGCGGCGGGCTCGTCGAGGCAGAGCAGCACCGGGTCGGTGCACATGGCGCGCGCAATCTCCAGCCGCCGCTGCTCGCCGTAAGCGAGCGCGCCCGCGGAATCGTCGGCGCGTGGCAACAGGCCGGTGCGGTCGAGCCAGTAGCGGGCCTTGTCGAGCGCGGTGCGTTCGGCGTCGCGATAAACCTTGAGGCCGATCAGGCCGGCGAAGGTGAAGCCCGACGCTTTCATCAGCGCGTTGTGCTGGGCGACGACGAGGTTCTCCAGCACCGTCATGCCGGCGAACAAACGGATGTTCTGGAAGGTGCGGGCGACGCGCGCCACCTTGGAGACGCGGAAGTTGAGCAGGCGCTCCAGCAGATAGGCGCTGCCGTCGGGGTGCTCCAAACGGATGCGGCCGGCGCTCGGCTTGTAGAAGCCGGTGATGCAGTTGAACACGGTGGTTTTACCGGCGCCGTTCGGCCCGATCAGCGCGGTGATGTCGCCGCGCCGCGCCGTGAACGACAGGTCGGCCACGGCGACCAGACCGCCGAAGCGCATCGAGAGATGGTCGACCCGCAAGATCGGCCCTGGGCTCGGTGCTGTGTCCGGTCCGGCGCTCATTTCGCGTCCTGTGCCGCTGCCTTGCCGTCGTCCAGACGCAGCGACGGCTCGCGGGTCGAGACCAGCCCGCGCGGACGCCACACCATGATCAGCACCATGGCCCCGCCGAACACCAGCATGCGGTAGAGCTGGAATTCGCGGAACAGTTCGAAGCCGCCGAGCATGACGAGCGCGGCGATGGCGACGCCGAGTTGCGAGCCCATGCCGCCGAGCACGACGATCGCCAGCACCAGGGCGGACTCGCCGAAGGTGAAGGACTCCGGGCTGATGAAGCCCTGGCGGGTGGCGAAGAACGAGCCGGCGAAGCCCGCGAACATGGCGCCGATGGCGAAGGCAGTGAGCTTGGTTGTGGTGGTGTTGATGCCGAGTGAGCGGCAGGCGATCTCGTCCTCGCGCATCGCCTCCCAGGCGCGGCCGATCGGCAGACGCCGCAGCCGAATGGTGACCCAGTTGGTGAGCAGCGCCAGCGCCAGGATCAGATAGAACAGGAACACCACGCGGTGCGTCGCCGAATATTCAAGACCGAAGGTCGAGGCGAACGAGCCTTCGGCTTCGGTGAACGGCAGTCCGAAGAAGCTCGGCCGCGGGATCGAGGAAATGCCGTTCGGGCCGCCGGTGAGGCTCTGCCAGTTGAGCAGGACCAGGCGGATGATCTCGCCGAACGCCAGCGTCACGATGGCGAGATAGTCGCCGCGCAGCCGCAGCACCGGAAAGCCGAGCAGGATTCCCCAGAACGCCGCGAGGATGCCGGCGAGCGGCAGGCAGATCCAGAACGAGAGCTGGAAGTGGGTGGCGAGCAGCGCATAGGAGTAGGCGCCGACGGCGTAGAACGCCACATAGCCGAGATCGAGCAGGCCGGCGAGGCCGACCACGATGTTCAGCCCCCAGCCGAGCATCACGTAGGTCAGAACGAGGATGCCGAGATCGAGCAGGTAGCGGTTCTGGTAGAACAGCACCGGCACCAGCAGCGCGAAGATCAGCAGGGCGGGCGCCGCGAACCGGCCGGCGCTGGCGAGGAAATCCGTGACTGAGGCGGGCACGGCGCCGGCGATCGGAATGGGGCCACGGCCGAACGCCAGCGTCCGCAAAAATGTGCCGGCGAACACGGCGGCGACCAGGAGTGCCAGGGTCTGGAAGCGCGTGCTGATTTCAAGCGCGCCGGTGGAGCCCTGCTCGGAGCGCAGCCCGATCAGGAAGAAGAACAGGCCGAAGGCGACGAAGCCCGAAAGCGTCGCGTCCTTCAGGGCGATGAGCAGGTGCGGCGTGCGGATGGAGGTGGCGGCTTCGTTCGGCACCGTCACACCTTTTCCACCTCCGGCCGGCCGAGGATGCCGGTCGGCAGGAAGATCAGCACGACGATGAGGATCGAGAAGGCAGCGACGTCCTTGTATTCGATCGAGAAGTAGGCGGACCAGAACGTCTCGATCAAGCCGATCAGCAGCCCGCCGAGCATCGCGCCCGGCAGCGAGCCGATGCCGCCCAGCACCGCCGCGGTGAAGGCTTTCACGCCGGCGACGAAGCCGATGTAGAAGTCGATCACGCCGTAGTAGAGCAGGTACATGATGCCGGCGACCGAGGCGAGCGCCGCGCCGATCACGAAGGTCAGCGAGATGGTGCGGTCGATGTTGACGCCGAGCAGCGATGCCATCTTCAGGTCCTGCTCGCAGGCGCGCATGTCGCGGCCGAGCCGCGTCTTCGCCACCAGCCAGCTGAAACCAAGCATCAGCACCAGCGTGGTCAGCACGACGATGATCTGGATGTTGGAGATATCGACGTCATAGCCCTCGCTCGACATCACGCGGTGGCCGCCGGTGATGATCGGCGGCAGCGGCTTGACGCGCGCGCCCTGTGCGATCTGCACGAAGTTTTGCAGGATGATCGACATGCCGATGGCGGAGATCAGCGGCGCCAACCGGTAGCTGTGCCGGAGCGGCCGGTAGGCGATCCGTTCGACCGCCCAGCCGTAGAGCGCGGTCAGCGCCATGGCGATCAGCAGCACCAGGAACAGCGCCAGCGGGATGGAGGTCACTCCGATCGCCAGCAGTGCCAGAAACGCGGTCAGCGCGATGAAACCGCCGACCATGAACACATCGCCGTGGGCGAAGTTGATCATGCCGATGATGCCGTAGACCATCGTGTAGCCGATGGCGATCAGGCCGTAGATCGAGCCGAGCGTGACGCCGATGATGAGTTGCTGGACGAAATATTCCATACGTCCGACCGGCTCCCGCCTTGCTTCGCGGCGCGAACTCTGCGGCGCGCGCCCGGTCCGACCGCGCCTCAAGTCTGCCGAATCCGGCCCCGCGCACCGACCAGCCGTGATTAGCAGGGGTGTGCCGGGCCGACAACGCGCGGGAGCGCGCGGGAGCGGCTTTTGCCCAGACTATAGGCCCGCATTCCCCGGATGACGCTCTGATTTCCGCAACGCTCACGCCGATTCAGATATAGGCATCAGCACCTTATCCTAGATCGAGCGAGGCGATCATGGCGCACCCAGCGGGTGAATCGGACTCGGACGTTCCTCGGCTCAATTTCGACCGGCGCCTCAAGCTGGAGTTCCACGGTTCCAGCGTCACCTCCGATGCTGGTCTGCTGCCGTTCCGGGAAC
>JAPLPD010000136.1 GCA_026400395.1 Alphaproteobacteria bacterium
ACTATGCCCACAAGCCCGACGCGCTGGAGAAGGCGATCGAGGCTTTGCGCCCCTACGTGAAGCACCATCTCGTGGTCGTGATCGGCGCCGGCGGCGACCGCGACAAGGGCAAGCGCCCGCTAATGGGCGCCATTGCCGCGAAGAATGCCGACCGTGTCATCATCACCGACGACAATCCGCGCAGCGAAAATCCGGCGTCGATCCGCGCGGCCATCATCGCCGGCGCGGCAGGCGCTTCGAACGTCAGCGAGATCGGCGACCGCCACGAAGCCATTCGCGGCGCTGTTGCTGCGCTGCGGCCCGGCGATGTGCTGCTGATCGCGGGCAAGGGCCACGAAACTGGGCAGATCGTCGGCAGCCATGTGCTGCCATTTTCCGATCACGAGGAAGCCGAAGCGGCGCTGCGGGAGACGACATCATGAGCGCGCTTTGGACGGCCGATGCGATGGCCGCGGCGATGGGGGCCGAGCGTCAGGGTCCGCTGCCGCAGAGCGTGCCGGGGCTTTCGATCGACACCCGCATCATTCAACCGGGCGAGGCGTTCTTTGCATTGGAGGACGTGCGCGACGGTCACGATTTCGTCGAAGCGGCGCTAAAGGCGGGAGGCGGCCTCGCGGTGGTGGCAGCCGGCAAGCGCGGGATGTTCCCCAAGGATGCACCGCTCCTCGTGGTATCCAACGTGCTGGAGGCGCTGACCGCGCTCGCGCGCGAGGCGCGTGCGCGCAGCAATGCGAAGTTTATCGGCGTCACCGGTTCGGTCGGCAAAACCGGCACCAAGGAGGCGTTGCGGCTGGCGCTGTCGAGCGACGGCGAGACGCACGCCTCCGCCGCGTCCTACAACAACCACTGGGGCGTGCCGCTGTCGCTGGCGCGTTGCCCGGCGAGTGCGCGCTACGCCGTGCTCGAAATGGGCATGAACCACGCGGGCGAGATTGCGCCGCTGACCAAGCTCGTGCGGCCCCATGTGGCGATCATCACCACCGTCGAGCCGGTGCATCTCGAATTCTTCGACTCGGTCGAAGGCATCGCCTACGCCAAGGCGGGGATTTTTCAGGGCATCGAGCCGGGCGGCGCGGCGGTGATCAACCGCGACAATCCGCATTTTGCGCGGCTGCAGAAGCAAGCAAAAAAGGCAGACGTCGCCCGCATCGTTTCGTTCGGCGAGAACGCCAAGGCCGACGCTCGGCTGATGAAGTTCGCATTGCAACCGGAATCATCCACCGTGCAAGCGCGCATCCTCGGCGCAGACGTCACCTACAAACTCGGTGCGCCCGGACGCCATGTCGTATGGAATTCGCTCGCGGTGCTGACCGCGGCGACCTTGGCCGGGGCCGATCTGGCGCTGGCGGCATTGGCGCTGTCGAATCTGCAACCGCCGAGCGGCGGCCGCGGCGAACGGATCGCGCTGGAACTGCCGGGCGGGACGGCAACCCTGATCGACGAAAGCTACAACGCCAATCCGGCCTCCATGCGTGCGGCTCTGGCGCTGCTCGGTCAGGCTCCGGTCGGGCCGCGTGGCCGGCGCATCGCCGTGCTGGGGGAGATGCTGGAGCTTGGGCCCCAAGGAGCCGCGCTGCATCGGGGACTGGCCGAACCGATCGTGGAAAACTTGGTCGATCTGGTGTTCTGCGCGGGCGAGTTGTACCGGGAACTGTGGGAGGCTCTTCCCTCCGAACGCCGGGGCGGCTATGCCCTGACATCGGCCGCGCTCGAAGCCGAAGTGCTAGGTGCGTTGCAGGCGGGCGACGCGGTGATGATTAAAGGCTCGCTCGGCTCGAAAATGGGCCCGATCGTCAAGGCGCTCAGCCGCCAGTTCTCGTCGCAAGGCGCCGGCGCAGCGGTGTCCGCTCAGGGTTGATCCGATGCTCTACTGGTTGGCCGACCTCTCCAGCACGCTCTCGATCTTCAACGTGTTCCGCTATCTCACCGTGCGGACGGCCGGCTCGATGATCACCGCGCTGGTGTTTGTGTTCATGTTCGGCCCCTGGCTCATCGATCATCTGCGCATCCGGCAGGGCAAGGGCCAGCCGATCCGCGCCGATGGCCCGAAATCGCATCTCATCACCAAGGTGGGTACGCCGACCATGGGCGGGCTGATGATCCTGTTCGGCATTGTCGTCTCGACCTTGCTCTGGGCCAATCCGCGCAACCCCTATGTCTGGATCGTGCTGGCGGTGACGCTCGGCTTCGGGATGGTCGGATTCTACGACGACTATCTGAAGGTGACGCGGCAGACCCACTCCGGGTTCGCCGGCTGGATGCGGCTGGCGATCGAGGCGGTGATCGCACTCGCCGCTTGTTTCGCGATCGCGAGCCTGGGCCGTCCGGCGTTCGCCACCTCGCTGGTGTTTCCGGTGATCAAGGACATGGCGATTAATTTCGGCTGGTTCTTCCCGATCCTGGCCGCCTTCATCATCGTTGGCGCCGGCAACGCCGTGAACCTGACCGACGGGCTCGACGGCCTCGCCATCGGTCCGGTGATGGTGGCGGCGGCGAGCTTCGTCGGAATCTCGTATCTCGTCGGCAACGCCGTTTTCGCCGACTACCTGCAGATCCATTTCGTGCCCGGTTCCGGCGAGCTTGCTGTGGTGTGCGGCGCGGTGATCGGCGCGGGGCTCGGATTCCTTTGGTTCAATGCGCCGCCGGCGTCGATCTTCATGGGCGACACCGGATCGCTGGCGCTTGGCGGGCTGATCGGCTCGGTCGCGGTGGCGACCAAGCATGAGATTGCGCTCGCCATCATCGGCGGGCTGTTTGTCCTCGAGGCGGTTTCGGTGATCGTGCAGGTCGTGTCGTTCAAGCTCACCGGAAAGCGTGTGTTCCGGATGGCGCCGATCCACCATCACTTCGAACAACTGGGCTGGACCGAATCGCAGATTGTGATCCGGTTCTGGATCATCTCGATCGTGCTGGCGCTCGCGGGGCTGGCGACGCTCAAGCTGCGATGATTCGCGTCACCAGCTTTTCTGGCAAGACGGTCGCGCTGTTCGGGCTAGGCGGCTCCGGCCTCGCCAGCGCCCAGGCGCTGGCGGCGGGCGGCGCCGAAGTGATCGCCTTCGACGACAGCGCCGCCAGCATCGAGAAGGCGCGCGCCGCCGGCATCGCCACAGAGGATTTGCGCAAGATCGACTGGTCGAAGGTGTCGGCGCTGGTGCTGGCGCCCGGCGTGCCGCGCACCCATCCGGAGCCGCATTGGTCGGCGGTGCTGGCGCAAAAGGCAGGCGTCGAAATCATCGGCGACGTCGAATTGTTCTGCCGCGAGCGGCGCAGGCTCGCGCCGAATTCGCCGTTTGTTGCCATCACCGGCACCAACGGCAAGTCCACCACAACGGCGCTGATCCATCACTTGCTGAAATCCGCCGGACGCTCCACCGAACTTGGCGGCAACATCGGCACCGCGGTGCTGACGCTGCAGCCGCCGCGCGCCGACCACGCCCATGTGGTCGAGTGCTCGTCCTATCAGGTCGATCTCGCGCCGACGCTCGATCCGCGCGTCGGCATTCTGATCAATGTCAGCGAGGACCACATCGACCGCCATGGCACGATCGATCACTATGCGGCGGTGAAGGAGCGTCTGGTCGCGGGCGTACAGTCCGGCGGCACGGCGGTCATCGGCGTCGATGATGAATGGTGCGCGGCGGCGGCCGAGCGCGTCGCCAGATCGGGCAAGAATGTCGTTCGTATTTCGGTTCGCCGGAAACTGACGGATGGCATCTACGCGGAGAACGGCGCGATCGCTCGTGCGTCGGGTGGCAAAACCGAGACAATCGCAACGCTCGATAACATCGGTTCGCTGCGTGGCGTTCACAATGCGCAGAACGCCGCCTGCGCCGCGGCGGCGGTGTTGGCGCTTGGTCTCACTTCGCAGGAAATTCAGAACGGCCTTCGCTCTTTCGGCGGCCTCGTGCATCGTATGGAGCAGGTGGGACGCAAAGGTTCGACGCTGTTCGTCAACGATTCGAAGGCGACCAACGCCGATTCCTCGGCCCAGGCGCTCGCGTCGTTCACCGACATGTTCTGGATCGCCGGCGGCAAGCCCAAGTCCGGCGGCATCACCTCGCTCGCGGGCTTTTTCCCCCGCATCCGCAAGGCGTATCTGATCGGCGAGGCGGCAGCGGACTTCGCCAAAACCCTCGACGGCAAGGTTGCATATGAGGTGACTGGCACCCTCGACCGGGCGGTCGCGGCGGCGGACCGGGATACCGCTGCTTCGGCACTGAAGGAGCCAGTGGTGCTGCTGTCGCCGGCCTGTGCGTCGTTCGACCAGTACCGGAACTTTGAGGTTCGCGGCGACCGTTTCCGCGAACTGGTGCTGGCGCTCCCGGGCGTCGCACCGATCAAGTGATTGGCGGAAATCCGCCGCACGTTAACATCTTGGCAACCATGCCGCGTCAGGACTAGAGCCGGACGAGGAGCATCCATGGTTTCGCGCACGGTACGCACACCCTTCGGCGATTGGTGGTGGACGGTGGACCGCGCGGTTCTGGCGGCCATGTTCGGCCTGATGCTCGGCGGCATCATCCTGTCGCTGGCCGCGAGTCCGCCGGTGGCGGCACGGCTCAATCTCGACCCCTTCCACTTCGTCAACCGCCACATCCTGTTCTTGGCGCCGACCATTGTCGTGCTGCTGACCACGTCGTTCCTGTCGCCGCGGCAGCTTCGTCGGGTCGCGCTGGTCGTGTTCCTGGTCAGTCTGCTGCTGGTCGCGGTCACGCCGTTCTTCGGCGCCGAGATCAAGGGCGCGCGGCGCTGGCTCGTTATCCTCGGCGTCAACATCCAGCCGTCGGAGTTCCTGAAGCCCGCATTCGTTATCCTGATTGCCTGGCTGTTCGCCGAATCGACACGGCGGCCGGAGATGCCGGCCAACACGGCCGCAATGGCGATGCTGCTCGTGGTCGTCACGCTGCTGGTGATGCAGCCCGACTTCGGCCAGACCATGCTGATCGCGCTGGTCTGGGGCGCGCTGTTCTTCATGGCCGGGATGCGGTTGATCTGGGTCGGCGGTCTCGCCGGACTGGCCGGCGCGGGCCTCGTCGCCGCCTATTTCACCGTGCCGCACGTCGCCCAGCGCATTCAGCGTTTCATGGACAAGGGTTCGGGCGATACCTTTAACATCGA
>JAPLPD010000272.1 GCA_026400395.1 Alphaproteobacteria bacterium
CCTTTCGGGGAGGTTCTGGCAGGCTTCGACACCCGCCTCGATACGCCGCCTTCAATCAAACGTCGTCACCCAGATTCCGGCTTAGCTCATTGCTCACGCACTCAGGCGGAATGTTTCTGACAAGAATTCAGAGGCTTATGAACGCCTGCGGTCGCTGGAGAACATCTGCGAACGGTAATGTGGTGGGCCCGGCAGGACTCGAACCTCCAACCAGACCGTTATGAGCGGTGGACCGGGAATGAAAACTCATATTTTCCGGCCGTTTTCGTGTGTTCTGAACCCTGCTAACACGCTCCAAAACGTTTCAATCTGGGGCGAAACTGGGGCGGTTCATAGCCTTGGCTCAGTGGTAAAGGCACGAGTCCATATCCGGCGCAATCCGAACCAGCGCCGCTCTAAATCTCCAGCATCCAGCAAAGCTACGGAAAGCAAAACGCTACCGGTGACGATGTCATGAACGAACGGCGGTACGCCAATAGCCGTCAGCCCCGAACGCAGCACCGCCAGAATTAGCACGCCGCAGGCAATCCCAATCGGGGTACCTTTGCCCCCGGCGAGCGACACGCCGCCGATGATTGCAGCGGCAGCTGCGGGCACCAGGGTGTCAGCTAGCGCCACTGGCGAAGCCGCCCCGAGGCTGTAACTCAACAGAGCCCCCGCAAGTCCGGTCAACAGGCCGGATGCGACAAAAACCCCGATCAGAATTCGATCTACACCGACGCCGGCCACCAGCGCTGCACGACGGTCGCTGCCTACCGCTACCACGTCGCGGCCGATCCGAGTCCAACCCATCAGCCAGGCGGCTAGCACAAATGCCGCAATCGCGACCAGATTGCGGATAGAGAATACCCCGAGCATCGGCTGGTTAACCAGCATCGCGATATCCATGCGTTCGTATCCGATGGTGGAATTGCCAGTCAGCACATAAGTGAGCCCACCCAGCGTCAGAAAGCCACCCAACGTCACGCCCACCGAATCGAGCCGCAGGCGAACCATGACTACGCCCTGCAACATACCCCAGATGCCTCCGACGACAGTCGCAAACAGCACGCCGGCAATAACCATGTCCGCTCCGGTCATTACCGCGATGCAGCCGGCGAGACTCAGCATGCCACCGACAGATAGATCGAATTCGCGGACGATCATCGAAAGACCGAGTGCGAGTGCGACTGGTCCTATGGTGGCGAACTGCTGCAACACGCTGAAAGCCGTAGCAACGCTGAGAAAACGGCCTTGTCCTTTGTCAATCAGCGCTAGCACCGCGACAATGGCCACAAGAAATATGAACGGGCGCACCGATGGTGAAGTAAACCGGCCGAGCACGTTCAGCGCTCCCCAAGTGTCTGCAGCATGATCACTCCGAGTACGATCAATCCAATGATCAAATACTGCCATTGTGTGGTGAAGCCATTGAGCAGAAGCAGCCCCTCCACCACGGCAATTATGAACGCGCCAGAAAGTGTCCGAATTACCGAACCCTCACCGCCGCCGATTGCCGTGCCGCCGACTAGAACGGCGCTAATGGCATGGTAGTCGTAGCCGAGCCCGTGCTCCATATCACCCGAAGCATACCGCGCCGCCATCAGCACGGATGAGAACGCCGTGAATAGACCAGCGACGAGATAGGCGCCTGTTATCGTCTGCCATGTTTCAATTCCCACAGCTTCGGCCGCACGTCGGTTGCTGCCCACCATTATGACGTTACGGCCGAACCGGGTGAACGACAGCGCTATTTGGCCCACCAAGACAGTAAGCAGCGATTTTGGTATCGGCCCAATGTTGCCCTTGAGCACATCGCCTGCGGAGCCTTCCGGATAGATGCCGCGGCCGCCAGTGATGAGCGTAACAATGCCGAAGATCAGCGCCAATGCTGCCATGCTGATGATGATCGGATTCGCACGGAAGTAGCCAATGATAAACCCTTGCAATCCGGTGATCGCAGCGCTGAAGGTGCATGCAGCCAGCAGGGCCCCGGCAAGTCCCAGCGGCAACGAAACTGTGAATACAATGGTGGTTACACCGAGCGTCGCGCCGAGCGCGAAAGACATAATATTTCCGGACAGCGTAATGAAAGTCATGCCCACGGCGACACAGCCAATGAACGACATGGTAGTGAGCAGCGAGATCATGCTCACGGTCGTGAGGAAACCAGGCGTGGCAAGCGCACACGCGATCAGCGCAACGAGCGCCGCAGCGCGAATGCCCAGGAGCATTCGTTGTCGTGGTCCCACAGGAATCGTGAGGCGCCAGGATAGCATCAGACGGCCGCTCGCTCGACGGGATGAATGATGTCGGCAACGATCCGCTGCATGGTGACATTCTCCCGTGAATAGGCGCCGACTTGGCGACCGCGATACATCGTAATGACGATATCGCCCAGCCCAACGATCTCCTCGAGGTCGCTCGATGCCATCACCAAAGCATGCCCCTTGGAGCAGAATTCGCGCATGATTCGGTAGATTTCAGCACGCGCGCCGACGTCGATCCCTCGGGTCGGCTCGTTCATGACCAGCACACCGGCTTCGCCGCGCCCGATGCAGCGGCCAAAGGCCAGCTTCTGCTGATTTCCACCGCTCAACTCGTCGGTCATCGCGTACATGCGGCGACTGTCGATATCGATCTGGGCCGCAATACCAACAGCAGCTCGGTGCAACGCTCCACGCCGTAACAGACCGAACCGCGAATAGTCGCGAAGCCTCGTCGCGACTAGGTTGTCAAACACATTGAGTCGGCGAAAGACGCCCTCCTCGGCGCGATTGCCCGAGATAAACATGACATTGTGCCTAAGGGCGCGAGCGCTAGAACCGAGATCGAGCGGCGCGCCATTGATGACGACGCTCCCGGTAGCGTCATGAACGAGCCCCGCGATCGCTTTGATCACCTGATCTGCGCCCGAACCTATCTGGCCGGCGATGCAAACGATCTTGCCTCTCGGCACGCTCATGCTGAAGCGATCGACCTCGCCTGGCACGCAAAGGCTCCCGATAACCAGCGCCGGCGCGCCTTCGGTGCGGGGCGGCTCGGGATACATCTCGACGAAAGACCGACCAAGCATCATCTCGATTAGCGTCTTACGATCGAGGCTCTCGACAGGTCTAGTCGCCACGAGTTCGCCGTTGCGAAGCACCGTCACGGAGTCACAAATGCGGAAGACTTCGGCCAACCGGTGAGTGATGTAGATCACCGACTTGCCTTGACGTTTGAGCATCAGCAACGCGGCGAAGATGCGCTCGATCTCGATATCGGAGAGTGTAGCGGTCGGCTCGTCAAGGATCAGCACGCGAGCATCGCGCGTGAGCATGCGCGCAATTTCCACCAGTTGCCGCTCGCCCATGGTCAGCCGATGAACAGGGGTTTCAAGAGTTATATGCTGAGCCCCCAGGAGCATAAGCGCGTCCTTAGCCCGCTCCTTCAACGAGGGACGCCGGTGTAGGAACGGCACCTGGGCTGAGCCAAGCCAGATGTTGTCTTCTACCGAAAGATCCGGACACAGGCTCAATTCCTGCGCGACGAAGGCGATGCCAAGCTCCTGGGCCTGACGCGGCGAAAGTATCGTCCGCGGCTCGCCGCAAACGGTCATCAACCCGCTGTCAGGCCGATAGACCCCGGTAAGAATTTTCACCAGCGTGCTCTTGCCGGCTCCGTTTTCGCCGCAGATTGCACGCACTTCACCGGCGGCAATATCGAGCGAGATGTCTTTCAGCGCGGTGAGCGCACCGAAGCTCTTGTTCAGCCCGCGCACCCCGACGATAGAACGGCCATCCTGCTCCGACATCGACGTCAGACCGCCTGTTGTACCAGCAACTCAGTCGAGACTTTGCGGCAGCCACGGCCTCGGATCGCCGGCGTGTCGCAAAGTACGGCATCCCGCTTGCAATTGACCGAGCCTTGCTGGGGAGGTCTACACACAAATCTTCTCCCAATGGCAAGCCGCCGATACGCCCACGGCCGCTCACCGTGCCAATCGGCGGACAAAACTCCGGCTCGCGATCCTTAGCGCGAGCCGGATCGGGGTAACCCAGTTGATCAATAGGAGCAGGGTTGTGCGTGTTTCTCGATGTTGGCCTTGGTTATCGTCTCGCTTGGCAGGAAGGTGATCTTCTCCGGCTTCTTGCCTTCGAAATACTCCTTCACCCTTGTTGCTGTAAGCTTGCCCTCCTCGGCGGGGAGCATCAGCAGCGTTGCCGCCTGCTTACCTGCTTGGATGTTCTTCACGCCGGGCGCCTGACAATTGCCGCCGACCACGATCAGATCGGTCGAGCCCGTTCCAACTTTTACACCAGCCGCCTCGGCAGCCTGGATGGCGGCATTGGCGACGACGTCGTTCATGCCGTAAAAGCCGTTTAGCCCCCCCTGAGGCGCAAAACGGGCCAGGAGTTGGCCTGCCGCCCGCTCGCCGAGCGCCGGATTCCATTTCACGTCTTCGGTCACCACCACATCCATGCCCGGCGCCTTCTTTAGGGCCTCTCGGAATGCTTGCTCACGCAGCGGCGCCTTACCCTCGGCCATCGAGCCCGCAAGTATGGCGATCTTCGCACTGCTGCGTCCCGCGGCCTTCTGCGCCGCAACCATCGCCTCGCCAATCATTCGCCCGAACATGACATCGTCGTAACCGACGTGGGTAAGATAGAGATCTTGGGCGTTGTTTTCGTTGCCCACCATCGGAGCAACAACCAGCACCACCGGAATGTTGGCGTTCTTGACGCGGGTCAATACCGGGATGATCGCGCGCTGGCTGATGATCTGAACAACCATCAAGTCGTATTTCTGCGCAATTGCATCGTCTATCTGCTGAGCCTGCAGAGCAGGATCGAACGGGCTGGAGAATACCGTAATCTTCATGCCCATATCCTCGGCCGCTGTCTTAAAGCTTCCGCTCAACGCGCCGAGATACTTGTCTTGGGTCGGCCCCATGAACACAGCCACGCGCTTGTCTTTCGCCGACGCCCCTGCATCGCGTGGCCCCCCCGCGATGCAGGCGACCAGCGCCCCTAAGCCAAACAGAACCCTAAACATCACTTTCATTTTCGCCTCCCTGTGGCACTGGGATCTTCGCCCACAGCGAAGTCCTGTGATCATGCTATTTTTACACTCGAACCAACGAAGCCTCCAAGCTATGTAGCGCGACAATCTGGATGAGAACTCCGCGACAATCAGGATGGCCATTTTGGCGGTCGCGGCGAGGAGATGATTGTCGCGGCGCGACGATAACGCAAGCGATATTTTCGTGACGCGTGATTTGATTGTCGTGGAGCGA
>JAPLPD010000230.1 GCA_026400395.1 Alphaproteobacteria bacterium
CATGGCGGCGATTAAACGGCGAGAACCAGTTGCCAAAGGTCGTTCAAGGAGTCAAATTCAAAAACGGAATCGAGGTCACTGAAATGCCGGCTCACCACGCCGCCTGATCAACCTCGTCACCCAAAATCCCGCATAGCTCGGGAGCGGCTCGTTTGCGCCGATTGCAACTTCGTGGTCTACGAAAACCCGAAGGTAATAGTCGGCAGCATCGTCGCCGAAGGGGATCGTGTGCTGCTTTGCCGCCGTGCCATTGAGCCGCGCACCGGGTTCTGGACGATTCCTGCTGGCTATATGGAAATGGGTGAGACAGCAACTGAGGGCGCGCAGCGGGAGGCTTGGGAAGAAGCGCGGGCCCGTATCGCCATTGACGGGGTGCTAGCAGTTTATTCAATCGTACGCCTCGGCCAAGTGCAGGTAATCTTTCGAGCCCGTTTGGCAGAGCCTGGCTACGAGGCAGGGCCAGAAAGCCTCGAGGTAAGGCAGTTTGCGTGGGATGAGGTTCCTTGGGCGGACATTGCCTTTCCATCCGTTCGTTGGGCCTTGCACTCCTGGTACGAAACGCGCGGGCGCGCCTTGTCGACCGCTGCACTCAATCCCTCAGAGGATGCGCGAGGCATCTTGCCCTTGCCAATGGGATCGTAGCACGGCGATTGCACGGCGGGGTTATCCCGTGCTCGTGGATCCTAGCGACACCAACAATTGTCATCATGCAGATCGTTGGCTCACAACCGGCACCGCATGAAGCAATATGGACCGGCCCAGTTCGACAGTCGGCTGGCCCTACGTCGGATATCCAATATTTTGCTGTTTAGACGAGAAAATATTGCAGTCAGAATGACAGGCCTAAGTGATCCATCGGCGCCGAAGCATCGTTATTAGTTCGTCGAACGGAGCATGCAGAGGTCGCCGATATCTGGCGCCCTATTTGGAGCCATAAAATGAGTGAAATCATGCGCCTTGACCGGACTTCCGCTCATCCCATCATACAAGAAGAGGCAGCTTCGCAATCTCAGGTGGAAAAAGCGTTTCGAGAGGTGTTTCGCTGGATTGGGGAAGACCCTGATCGAGATGGTCTGCGCGAAACTCCCAATCGTATGGCTCGTGCGTTTCAGGAGTACTTTTCCGGCTATCGGCAGGATCCCGAGCAGATACTTCAGAAGACCTTCGAAGAGACCGACGGTTATGATGAAATGGTCGTTTTGCGAGGAATTCCGTTCGAAAGCCATTGCGAACATCACGTTGCGCCGATTATCGGACGCGCCTGGGTAGCCTATGTCCCGGATCGCCGCGTCGTTGGCATTTCCAAACTTGCGCGCGTGGTAGAGGCTTATGCCAAAAGGCTTCAGATCCAAGAACGTTTGACGGCACAGGTCGCTAACACCATTGAAAAGGTATTGAAGCCGCAAGGTGTTGCTGTGGTGATCAAGGCTGCTCATCACTGCATGTCCAGCCGAGGTGTTCACATGCATGGCACGGATTTGGTGACGAGCCGCATGCTTGGATGCTTCCGCGACAATCCAATGACGCGGCAGGAATTTA
The DNA here is from genome assembly GCA_026400395.1 of Alphaproteobacteria bacterium. GTDB lineage: Bacteria > Pseudomonadota > Alphaproteobacteria > Rhizobiales > Xanthobacteraceae > Z2-YC6860. The sequence goes on from JAPLPD010000230.1 coordinate 1,540, forward strand.
TGTCGATGGTTCATTCCAGTACGGGGCAATGAGCCTAGCTGCTCGACGCCGCCACAAATGAGGCGACAACGATCGCTTATGTCGCTGGCTATCTTGCAGCACTTTCTGCGTTCTTCTTAATCGACATGGCGTGGTTAGCGACGATGGCGTCGCGTCTCTATCGGCCAACGAATTGGACGCTCCAATTAACGCTGGCGGATGTTGCGTGAGGAACAGCGCTTGGGGCCAGTGCCTCGGCCACAGGTTGCTTCGCTGCCCGCAAGTCGGTTAGACGCAATAGAAACTGGCGCCATCACCAAGCTTCGGAATCTGGTGTCTTACAAAATTGGGTCTTCAGGAAAACGAGTGGGTGTTTTCAGCAACTTCAGAGCGCTGGGAGCATGCATGTGAGCACCTTGA
>JAPLPD010000261.1 GCA_026400395.1 Alphaproteobacteria bacterium
CCACCCGCTCTACACCGCCGGGACCAGCGCGAAGCCGGAGGATCTGGTCGAGGCCCGCTTCCCGGTCCACCAGACCGGCCGTGGCGGGCAGTTCACCTACCACGGGCCCGGCCAGCGGGTCGCCTACGTCATGCTCGACCTCAACCGGCGCAAACCCGATGTGCGCGCCTTCGTCGCCACCCTGGAAGAATGGATCATCCGCACGCTGGCGGCCTTCAACGTGAAAGGCGAGCGCCGCAACGACCGCATCGGCGTTTGGGTTCGGCGGCCCGACAAGGGCGACGGATACGAGGACAAGATCGCAGCCATCGGCATCCGGGTGCGAAAGTGGGTGACCCTGCACGGCATCGCCATCAACGTGGAGCCGGAGTTGTCGCATTTTGCCGGCATCGTGCCCTGCGGGGTTTCCGAACAGCGCTACGGCGTCACGAGCCTTGCCGATCTCGGATTGCCGGTCAGCATGGCCGAGGTCGACATGGCGATGCGTGGCGCCTTCGAACCGCTGTTCGGACCGACCGCCCGATAACCTTGATACGGACCAGCGGAAACAAACCTCACGCATTGCGTTATCGGTACGTTTGGCCGCGCGCGCGGCCGAATTGGTAAACGCGAATTCAGCGTGAGGCGTATCATGATGGTTCACACGCGCGTTGGAATTGCACTGGCCGCGGCGCTGGCCTGTTCGCCGGCCCATGCCGACACCGCCGTCGCCACCAAGTGGCGGCTGGTCGGCGAGGCCCAGGGCGACTGCATGAATCACGCGGCGATGGCGATCTTCCGCCTGGGCTTCGACAAGGGCACGCCGGGGTCGCAGTCGATGACCGGCAAGAAGGGCGACTACACCGCCTCGATCCGCTGCGTCTCCGAACAGCGCAACGTGTTCTTCGTGATGTCAGGTCCATCGCCGGACACCACGTCGCGCTATCTCGACACCCTGTACGGCCACTTCTAGTTTTTCAGACGGTCGGCAGCACGGCGAATTTTTCACCGCCGCGCAGCGCCAGTTCTTCCGCGCTGGCGTCGCGGACTTCAACGCCATCGACCCGTGAGGCATAGGAGCCTTTGCGGCAGAGTGCGACGATAGCCTCGACGATTTTCTCGTCGCCGGCGAACACGGCTTCGACGGTGCCGTCGCGGCGGTTGCGCACGAAGCCCCCGACGCCCATACGCACCGCCTCGTCGGCGACGAAGGCGCGAAAGCCCACGCCCTGCACCCGGCCGCGAAACAACACATGGCGGATCGCGCTCAACGGAACGCTCCGATCTTGCGGGCGTCGGGGCCCGCCGGTTGCGTCGAGGCAAAGCTTTCCAAGGCGCGGATATGCGCCGCCGGCAGATCCCACTGGCGCGCCGCGGCGACGATCAACTCGATGTAGCCGGGCTTCGGACGCCCCTCACCCTTCGGCCGCGCGAAATAGACCAGCGCCGGCGCGAGGCAGCGCTTGCGGCGCACCGGGACGATCTCCGCGCGGTAAAGTCCGCCGCCGACATTCTCCCAAGAGTCGAGCATGACGCGGTCGCGCGGGGTGATCCGCCACAGCACGCCATAGACGGTTTGCGCAGGAGCCGGCTCGACCGATGCGTAGCCGTCGCCGGTGATCGTGAAGCGATGGCCCGCCAGTTCGGCGACGCCGATGGCGCGGGCGCCGGGAGCGTATTTGCGCATCACCGCCCGGCTCATGTTGGCGCCGTAAGCGAAATGCAGCGGCGACATCATGGATCGGCCGCCACGCTGGGCCGCGTCGCCGTCCAGAGCGAGAAGACGGCGGCGATCAAAATCGGCAGCAGCATCACAACGACAAAGCCGGTCAGCCACAATTGTACGCCGGCCAGATTGGATTCTCCCGTGATCGAAGCCAGGAGGTAGATGACGGCGTACAGGTGGAAGATGGCCGCGCCGCTGTTGGCATCGTCCCTTGTGGCTGAGGTCAGGACCGCGATCAGCAGCGCCATCAAGATAACCTCGAGCGCGTAGATCATCGCGATGCCGATGACGATGCCGGTCGGGCGGCCGGCATCGCGCAGCCGCCTTCGATGCAGCACGATCCATATCCAGGTCAGCACGATCTGCGCCAAGAGGAATGGTGCGACGCTCATCCGCGCGGTGACCGGCGCGGTCAGCAATGCCTGCGAAATCAAGCTGGCGGCGTAAATGCCGAGCACCGCCAGCACGAACGGACCACGCGCAAGGCGGGTGGCTTGAGATTGAGACGTGGACGGACTCATGCGCCCAATCGTGGCACGGCCCCGCCCCGATTGCCACGCGCCGGAGATGCGCCTGGCCGCAGGGTTCCCGGATCGCCCTAGGCGAATTCCATGATCACCGCGTCGACGGCGAGACTGTCGCCCGACTTCACCTTGATCGCCTTCACCGTGGCGTCGCGCTCGGCACGCAGCACGTTTTCCATCTTCATCGCCTCGACCACCGCCAGGGTCTCGCCGGCCTTCACCTCCTGCCCCTCCTTCACCTCGATGGAGCGGACCAGGCCCGGCATGGGACACAACAGCCACTTGGCGGTGTCGGGCGGTTTCTTCACCGGCATCAGGCGGGCGGATGCCGCCTCGGTCTCGGTGTAGACGAAGGCCTTGGCCTCGACGCCGCGGTGCGCCAGAACGAATCCATTGATGAACGGCCGCACCTGCACCGCGATCGGCAATCCGTGGAAAAAGCCGGTCCACACCGGATCGCCGGGCTTCCAGGGCGACAGCAGCACCCGCGCGGGGCCGACGGTGCCATTGTCTCCGACGAACTGCACCGCGATGCCTTCGGCCTCGCGCGCCACGTCAAGAGACAACCAGAGATCGCCGAGACGGATGACACGGCGTCGCTCGCGCGTCACCGCCCGCCCCGTCATCTGGCCGGAGATGCGACGCTTGCGTTCGCCGTGAACGTGGTCGATGGCGGCGGCGACCGCCGCGATCGATTCCGCCATTGCGCCCGCCGCCGTGACCGGATGAAAGCCTTCCGGATACTCCTCGGCGATGAAGCCTGTCGACAGCCGGCCCGCCTGCCAGCGCTCGTGCTGCATCAACGCGGAGAGGAATGGAATGTTGTGGCGTATGCCGTCGATCACGAAGGCGTCGAGCGCGTTCGACTGCGCGGCGATCGCCTCGGCGCGGGTCGGCGCGTGGGTCACGAGTTTGGCGATCATCGGATCGTAGTGGATGGAGATTTCGCCACCCTCGGTCACGCCGGTGTCGTTGCGCACGGTGACGCCGTCGAGGCTCGTCTCGGCGGGCGGGCGGTAGCGCGTCAGACGGCCGATCGACGGCAGGAAGTTGCGGAACGGGTCTTCGGCGTAGACGCGGCTTTCGACCGCCCAGCCGCTCAGCTTGACGTCGCTCTGGGTCAGCGTGAGCTTTTCGCCAGCCGCAACCCGTATCATCTGCTCAACAAGGTCGACGCCGGTGATCAATTCGGTCACCGGATGCTCGACCTGCAGCCGCGTATTCATTTCGAGGAAGAAGAAGCGGCGGTCCTGACCGGCGACGAACTCGACGGTACCGGCGCTGTCGTAGCCGACCGCCTTGGCGAGCGAGACGGCCTGATCGCCCATCTTCTTTCGCGTCGCCTCATCAAGCAGCGGCGACGGCGCCTCCTCGATGACCTTCTGGTTGCGGCGCTGGATCGAGCACTCGCGCTCGCCCAGGTAGATGACATTGCCGTGCTTGTCGCCAAGCACCTGGATTTCGATGTGGCGCGGGTTGACGATGAACTTCTCGATGAACATCCGGTCGTCGCCGAACGACGACTTCGCCTCTGACTTCGACCGCGCGAAGCCCTCGGCGACCTCGCTGGCGGAGTGCGCGATGCGCATGCCCTTGCCGCCGCCGCCGGCCGACGCCTTGATCATCACCGGATAGCCGATCTGGTCGGCGATCTTCACCGCTTCTTTGTCATCGGCGATGACGCCGAGATGGCCCGGCACGGTCGAGACGTTGGCCGCCGCCGCGGCCTTCTTGGATTCGATCTTGTCGCCCATCGCGGCGATGGCTTTGGGGTTCGGCCCGATGAAGACGATGCCGGACGCTTCGAGGGCCTTGGGAAACGCCTCCCGTTCGGACAGAAAACCGTAGCCCGGATGCACCGCCTCGGCGCCGGTCGCCTTGCAGGCCTCGATGATCTTCTCGATCAGCAGATAGCTCTGGGCCGCCGCCGGCGGGCCGATCAGCACCGCCTGGTCGGCCATCTCGACGTGCAGCGCATCCCGGTCGGCTTCGGAATAGACCGCGACCGTCTGGATGCCCATCCGGCGAGCGGATTTGATGATCCGGCAGGCGATTTCACCGCGGTTGGCGATCAGAATGCGATTGAACATGCTGCCCTGTGCTTGTTCGCGAGGCTCTTTGTCTAGCAGCGTTGCAAGTCCCATGCTACGGGCGGTCCGATCGCGGCAATGGCCTTCCCGGCCCGGTCATATTTTCGGAATATCAGCGCCTTAGCGTTTGTCCGGGGATGCCCTATATCTCTACGGTCGATTGCCGGAACTGGCATCGCGTGGTAACTGCGCCGTGAATTTCACCAATACCTCCGCGAACCGTTCGCTTGAGGCTGGTCAGGAGAATACCCATGGCATTGGCTATCAACGACACCGCGCCGGATTTCGAGGCGCAGACCACCGAAGGCAAGATCAAATTCCACGACTGGATCGGCGACAAGTGGGCGGTGCTGTTCTCGCACCCCAAGGACTTCACCCCGGTGTGCACCACCGAGCTTGGCTATATGGCCAAGATCAAGCCGGATTTCGACAAGCGCGGCGTTAAGGTCATCGGCCTCTCAGTCGATCCGGTTGAGCGTCATGCCGGCTGGGCCGCCGACATCAAGGAGACCCAAGGCTTCGAGCCGAACTATCCGATGATCGGCGACGTCGACTACAACGTCTCCAAGCTGTACGGCATGCTGCCGGCCGCGGTGTCGGGCGATCCGGCCAAGCGCACGGCCGCGGACAATCAGACTGTCCGCAACGTGTTCATCATCGGACCGGACAAGAAGATTAAGTTGATCCTGGTGTATCCGATGTCGGTAGGCCGCAACTTCGACGAGGTGCTGCGCGTCATCGATGCGCTTCAGCTCAACGCCAAGCACAAGATCGCGACGCCGGTGAACTGGAAACAAGGCGACGACGTACTGATCGGCGGCACGGTGTCCGACGAGGACGCCAAGAAGTTGTTCCCGGCCGGCTGGAAGTCGCCGAAGCCGTATATCCGGATTGTGCCACAACCTAAGTAGGCGGCGCTTCCGCGCGAGTTGCCATTGCCCCCGGGGGTGCATTTTTCTGGAGATAATTTTTCCACATCGGATGGATTGCCGGATCAAGTCCAGCAATGACACTCTGTGCCATGAGCAGCACCGACCTCGGCTTCATCCATCGCTTTATCCCCGGGCGGGACATCGGACTGGCCCCGCTCCTGCTGCTGCACGGCTCCGGCGGCGACGAGAACGACCTTCTGCCTCTGGCACACCGGATCGGCCCCAACCGTTCGCTGGTCTCGCCGCGCGGCAAGGTCAATGAAGATGGCATCACACGCTTCTTCCGCCGGGCGCCGGATGGCGCGTGGGACGTGGACGATCTGCGCCACCGCACCAGCGATCTCGCCGATTTCGTCCGCACCGCCCGCGGCGCTTACGGCCTGCCGAAGCCGGTGGCGCTCGGCTATTCCAACGGCGCCAATATCGCATGGTCGCTGCTGCTGCGGGAACCGGGCGCGTTTGCCGGCGCGATCCTGCTGCGCGCCATGCTGCCGTTCGATCCGCGCCCCCTGCCCGACCTTAGCGGCATCCCGGTGCTGCTGATCGCCGCCCACGATGACGAACTCATTCCAGTCGAGCGCGCGGGCCTGCTCGCGGCGCTGCTCGGCGAGGCCGGCGCCGAGGTCACCCATGAGGTTCTGCAAGCCGGTCACGGGCTGACCGGCGAGGATATCAGGCTCGCTTCGGAGTGGCTTGCATCGCGGGGTTAGATCGTGGCAATCCGGACCGCATGAACGACAAAGCCAAGCCCCGCAATTTCATGATGAAGCCCGACGAGCAGCCGCCGTTCGCCGGCTTCATGGGCATGAAGATCACCCACGTCTCGCCGGAGAAGGTGACCGCCGAACTGCTGGTCACCGAGAACCTGACCAACCGCAACGGCGTGATGCACGGCGGCGCGCTGATGGGCTTCGCCGACAATCTCGGCGGGACGGCTGCGACCGCGAACCTGCCGGCGACCGGCGGCTCGACCGCGACGATCGAGAGCAAGACCAATTTCTTCGCCGGCATCCCGATGGGCGATGTGGCGAAGGCAGAGTGCACACCGCTGCATCGCGGCCGCACCACCACGGTCTGGCAAACCCGCATCACCCGCGGCGACGGCAAGCTCGCGGCGATCGTCACCCAGACGCAGTTGATGATGACCAAGCCGGGCGGAGCATGATCCCCAACAGTGGGAACCGGTTTTCGGACAACAGCATGCGCCCAACTAACAAGGAGTAACAGCATGGATGTGCGCGCGGCTTTGGCGGTGGCGGCGGGCAAACCGCTGGAAGTAACGACGGTGCAACTCGAAGGGCCAAGGGCCGGCGAGGTACTGGTCGAGATCAAGGCCACCGGCATCTGCCACACCGACGAGTTCACTCTGTCGGGAAAGGACCCGGAGGGTCTGTTTCCGGCCATCCTGGGTCACGAGGGCGCGGGCGTCGTGGTCGATATCGGGCCCGGTGTTACGTCAGTGCGGAAAGGCGATCACGTCATTCCGCTTTACACTCCGGAATGCCGGCAGTGCCCGTCGTGCCTGTCGCGCAAGACCAACCTCTGCACCGCGATCCGCGGGACGCAAGGCCAGGGTACGATGCCTGACGGCACGTCGCGCTTTTCGCTCAATGGCGAGAAAATCCACCACTACATGGGCTGCTCGACGTTCGCGAATTTCACCGTGCTGCCGGAAATCGCGGTGGCGAAAATCCGCGAGGACGCGCCTTTCGATAAGGTCTGCTACATCGGTTGCGGCGTCACCACCGGCATTGGCGCGGTGCTCAACACCGCCAAGGTCACGCCGGGCGCGAAATGCGCGGTGTTCGGTCTCGGCGGCATCGGCCTCAACGTGATCCAGGGGCTGCGGCTCGCTGGCGCTGACATGATCATCGGCATCGACACCAACAACAACAAGAAAGCGTGGGGCGAGCGCTTCGGCATGACGCATTTCGTCAATCCGAAAGAAATCGGCGGCGATATGGTTCCCTACATCGTCAATCTTACCAAGACACCGGCCGACCAGATCGGCGGCTGCGACTACACGTTCGAATGCATCGGCAATGTCGATCTGATGCGCGCTGCGCTAGAGACCTGCCACCGCGGCTGGGGCGAGAGCGTCGTCATCGGCGTCTCGCCCGCCGGCGCCGAGATCAAGACCCGGCCGTTCCAACTGGTGACCGGACGCGTCTGGAAGGGCACCGCCTTCGGCGGCGCGCGCGGCCGAACCGACGTGCCGAAGATCGTCGATTGGTACATGGACGGCAAGATCGAGATCGATCCGATGATCACCCACGTGATGCCGCTCAACGACATCAACAAGGCGTTCGACCTGATGCACTCGGGCGAGAGCATCCGCAGCGTGGTGGTCTACTGAGCTTTGACCGCCCGCCTGGCCTTCTCGATGATCTCCGGCGGCAGCGCATAAACGTCGCCGACCACCCGGTCGATACCCGCGCCGTCGAGCGGGATCACGTCGAGCCGCAGCTTCGCCGCCTCGGCGATGAATTCGGCATCTTTCATGGTGGCGTAGAACGCCACGCGCAGCGCGGCCTTGCGGTCGGCCGGAATGCCGGGCGGCGCGGCGAATGGCCGGCCCAGCGCCTGGGACGCCAGATGAACACGCAGGATCTGCTTCTGCTCGTCGGTCTGCACCTTGTCGAGAATGAGCGGCACATCGGCCGGTAGATCCGGCGCGTTGTGAAATGCGAAGTTCACCAGCAGCGTGATCTTCTTGTCGCGCAGCCATTCCGGGCGCGTGCTCTTGATCGAATCCCATGACCAGCCGCAACGGCCATCGACCTCGCGGCGCTCGATCGCCAGATTGGCTTCGGAGCCGCCGGGATAACCGGACACAAGCTTAACCTTGGCGCCGAACAGGTTCTTGAGGATCATCGCGAAATTGTCGAGATCGGAGCCCGGCCCTTCGCCGCCCAGCACGAACGGCTTGGTGAGCACGTCCTGCCAGGTCTTGATCTCGGTGGCGTGCCAGGTCGCGCAGAGGCTGTTGTTGTCGGCGATGTTGCCTATCCAGGTGAAGGCGCGGCCATCGAACTTGGCCTCGCCCAGCAGCGGCTCGACCGGCGCGCTGCGCGACATGGTCGCCATCACGCTGCCGTCCTTGGGCGCGACATTGTAGAGATATTGCGCGGCGCGCAGGCTGCCGGCGCCGGGCATGTTTTGCGGCACGATGGTCGGATTGCCGGGAATATACCGGCCCATATGGCGCGCCAGCACCCGCGCGTAGATGTCGTAGCCGCTGCCGCTGCTGAAGCCGATCAGCATCGTGACGTTGCGGCCTCTGTAGAACTCCTCGACGCTTTGCGCCCGAGCCGTTCCCGCGCCGGCTATGACCACGCCGGCAACGAAAGCCAAAATCGCAGATTGTAACCGCATCGCCGGGCTCCTTGCGGAAGCCTAGCATCAGGGCGGTGCGGCCCGCCAGTTCACCAGCGCGACGCCGGCAACGCAAACCAGCATGCCCACCAACGCCAGCGGCGGTAGCTGTTCGTTGAACATCAGCCAGGCCATCAGCGCCGTGACCGGCGGCGTCAAATAGAACAAGCTGAGCACCCGGGCTGCCGCCTGCCGCCGGATCAAAAAATACAGAAGCCAGATCGCGCCGAGCGACAGGCCGAACACCAGCCAAGCGACGGCTACCAGGAACTCTGCCGACCAATTCACTTCGCGAGACTCCAGGCACAGCGCCACCAGCGCGAACAGCACAGCGGCCGCCACATACTGAAAGAAAAACCCGGTGCGCCATTCAATGCTGCAGCCAAAGCGCTTCTGGTAAAGCGTGCCGATGGTCATGCCGATCAAGCCCACCGTGGCCGCCGCCCAGGCGATCAATGGCGCGCCGCCCTCGGTGTGGCCGTGCACCACGAGGTAAACCCCGAGCACACCGAGCGCGAGCCCGGCCCATTGCTTTGGCGTCACCGGCTCGCCGAGCAACCGGTTCGCCAGGGTCGAGGTGAGGATCGGCTGCAGGCTCACCACCAGCGCAGTAAATCCAGCCGGCAGTTTGTGGTCGATGGCTACGAACACGCCGCCGAGATAGCAGCCATGCACGAAGAAGCCGGTCACCGCGCTGTGCAACGCAACGGCGCGCGAGGGCCAGGCCGGCCTTGTGACCAGAATGATCAGCCCCAACACCAGCACCACCGCGCCCATCCGCACGGTGAGGAAGGTCATCGGCTCCGCATACGGCAGGCCGAGTTTGGCGCCGATGAATCCTGACGCCCACAGAAACACGAACGCGGCTGGCGCGGCGAACACTGCGGCATTGCTCACAGACGGCTGCGGGCGATTCATCACGAGGGCGTGTCTAGCGGAATTTGTTCCCGCCGTCCGGTGCCAGGCTCGTTTGCCCGGGGCTGCCCTCCAGGGAACCCCGGCGCAGCCCGGTGGTTGTCCTCCCAGATGGAACCGAACCGTTTCAGCGACCACCGTATCGACCAGCAGCCTCTGCGCGATGACGCGTTGCGCTCGCAGCTGGTCACCAAACTGGAAACCAACAACGCCATGTGGGGCTGGGTGGCCGGCGCGGTCGTGCTCGCGCTGGTACTGGTGTTCGTGTTTTCCCGCGGCCAAAGCAGCGACACCACCGCCAATAATCTCCCGACGACGCCGGCTGTCACCACCGGTACATCGTCACCGACAACTGCACCGACGGTCGCTCAGCAGCCGAGGCCCGCCCCGGCCAGCACCGGCTCCGGCAGCAGCCGGTAGAACCACCAACCGCGGCTGTGACCCCCCTCCGGCCCCGCGGCCGGGGTTTCGCTTTGCGCCAGATCAACGATCGAATGCCGGATCAATCGGTACGCGGTAGCCGTTCGCAAGGCGATTGGTCTCGTTGGCCATCCCGGTAATCGCCATCACCTCGCCGAACATGGCATCGGTCATACCGGCCTTGCGGGCCGCCGCCGTGTGGCTCGCAATGCAATAAGCACATCCGTTGCTCACGCTGACGGCGAGATAGATCAGTTCCTTGGTCAACGGATCGAGCGCGCCGGGCGCCATGACCTCCTTCACGCTCTCCCAGGTCCGCTTGAGAGTTACCGGGTCGTACGCCAACTGCTTCCAGAAATTGTTGACGTCATCGACCTTGCGGCTCGACTTGATATCGTCGAACACCGCCAGCACGGCGGGCGATGCCTCGCTGTATTCAACCGGCTTCCGTCCCATGCTTGTCCTTTACTCCACCTTTGCGCCCGACGCCTTGACCACCTTCGCCCATTTCGGAATTTCCGACTTGATGTAGGCGCGTAATATCTCCGACGGACTGTTGGCAACATCGACCCCGAGATCGGTCAGCGCCTTCTTCGTGGGGCCATCGTTCAGCGTTTCGCTGATCGCAGCGTGCAATATCGCCAGCACGTCCTTCGGCAGGCCCGGCGGCCCGACAATGGCATGCCATGTGGCAGCGTCGAAACCCGGATATCCGCTCTCGGCGATGGTCGACACGTTGGGCAGCGCCAAAGTCCGCTTCAGCGTGGTGACGGCGATGGGGCGCAGCGAACCGCTCTCCAGATGCGGCAATAGCGGCGACGGCGGATTGAACGCAACCGGCACATGCCCGCCGATGACGCTCTGCAGCGCCTGCCCGGTGCCCCGGAATGGCGCGTGCGTCATCTCGATCCCGGCCTCCACCTTCAGGAGTTCGCCTGCCAGATGAGCCGGCGTGCCGATCCCGCCCGAGCCGAACGTGAGTTTGCCCGGATTGGCTTTCACATAGGCGACGAACTCGGCGAGCGTCTTGGCCGGCACCGATCCTGGATGGGTGTAGAGCAGATTGGTCTGCGTGCCGACCAGCACGATCGGATCGAAGTCCTTCTCCGGATCGTAGCCGATGTTCTTGTACAGGCTGGCGTTGATCGCCAGCGACGAACCGCTTGCCAGCAGGAGAGTGTAGCCATCCGGCGCGGCGCGCGCGACGGCGTTGGCCGCGATGCCGCCGCCTGCGCCGGCGCGGTTTTCGATCACCACCGTCTGCTTGAGAATGTCCTCCATCCGCTTGGTGAGGATGCGTGCCATCACGTCGCTTGGACCACCGGGCGCGAAGCCGAGGACCAACGTGATGGGTTTTGCAGGAAACTGTTGCGATAAGGCCGGCGCTGCCGCGCCCAGGACACAAGCCGCCAGCATGGCGGCAGCGATCACTCGCTTCATGACATCCTCCCGGCGCACGATTTGTGTTGGCGGTGCCTGTCTCGGCACCTTGCGCTTAACCTAGATCGGATCAGGTCCGTCCGGAACCCGTACTCGGTCAGAAATCGAGCTTATCACGCACCGCTTCGATGCCGGCCTTGGCGCAAGCATCGTCGGCGTCGCCGCCCGGCGCGCCCGACACGCCGACCGCGCCCACAAGCGAACCGCCCGCCTCGATCATGAGCCCGCCACCAAGGATCACAGCACCTGGGAGGTTGCGCAATGCCGCTTGTGGCAGCCCGGGCTGTGTCGTCGCCACGAGATCCGTGGTGTTGGTGCGAAAGCTCGCCGCCGTCCAAGCCTTGCCGGCCGCGGTCGTCGGCGTGTGTGCACCGGCGAAACGATCGCGCAGCATCACCTGCGTCACGCCGAAGCGATCCACCACCGCCACCGCCGCCTGATAGCCGCGCTTGCGGCATTCACCGAGAGCGGAGCGCGCGAGTTCGAGTGCGATCTCCGGACTGAGCGATTTGTAACCGACGAGCGCATCCTGCGCGCTTGAAGGCGCTCCAAGAAAGGGCGCAAGCGCCACCAGCAGCACCAGTTTTCCGATATGCATATCGTCACTCCGTCACGCTGAATGATCGTGCGCGCGAATCGGCACACGCCGCGGCGTGTATTGTAAGGCAACTATAGCGCAAACTGCGGTGGATAAGTTGGTGCGAAAGTCGAACGCAACGTTGCAGCGGCGCGTGAAAGGTCTAGGTCTATGACCAGTATCCTTCCGCACAGCGAGTACTCAGTCATGGCACACACGCTCTCCGACGACGACGCTGGACGCCAGATCCTTGAGATATTTGTGCGCAACAAAGTTCAGGCCAGCGGCACGTTGCGACGCATCCATTTCTTCGACGTGCGCGACGGCGACTTCCAACGCGGTATCAACAGCGCCGTGGCGAACCGTTGGATCGCGGTTCATCACCGCGACCGCTATCGGTACATCCTTACCGAAGAGGGCTACGCCGCCGGGCGCCAGACCGGCGCGACTTATGTCAGCACGGCTGTCAGCGCCGTTTCGGGCTGATTGATCGCCGCGCGGCCCGCAGGGCGATCTCGGCGTGACGCCTCGAACCTGACACTTCCGCGTCAACCGCAGCATTTATGGTATCGCTCCCTAACCATCCGATGAACCTCCAGCCTTCCAAGGGCGACGAACCCTATGGAATGAGAGGGAACCCGCGTGATTCCGCTTAGCGCTCGGAACCGCCGCACCCCCGGCGCGTTTTCTTCGAAATCGAGATCGGATCATGCCAATTTTTAGCTATTTTGCCGCAGTAGGCTCTGTGCTGGTTGCACTGCTGTTCATGGCCGATGCCACCATGCAGAAGGGCACCACCCCGATCGTTGCGACCAGCAACCTCACCGGCCTGCCGAAACCGTGGCATCTGGAACCGGTACAGAACTTGGCCGCCGCGCCCGCTCCCGCGCCGGATATGACGTCAGCTGCCGTCCTGTCGGCCATGGCGAGGACCGAGCCCGAGTCGAAGCCGGTCAACGCGCGTAGCGTTGCAGCGGAACCCGCCCCAAGGAAGAAACGCGTCGCGCACAAGCAGGTACCGGTGGAAGATGCCCGGCAGAGCTTCGCCTGGTCGCCCAACACGCGTGGACCGTCGGGCGGCGGATTTTTCGGTCGGCTCTGAGCCGGGCGGCCGAGAGTTTCATCCAGATCCCGCAATGCACGAACCGGGAGCGCGAAGGTTCGGCGGGTCCGCACGATCCCCGCGAGCGTTCTCGCTGCCGAACACTAGCCCTTGAGGCCGATCAGTTCGACGTCGAAGATCAGCGTCGCATTCGGCGGAATGACGCCGCCCGCTCCCCGCGGGCCATAGCCAAGCTGCGGCGGCACGATAAGCGTGCGCTTGCCACCGACCTTCATGGTGGCAACGCCTTGGTCCCATCCGGCGATCACCCGGCCCGCGCCGACGGGGAACTCGAACGGCTCGTTGCGATCGACCGAGCTGTCGAATTTCTTGCCCTTGGCGCCGTTCTCGTAGAGCCAGCCGGTGTAGTGCACGACGGCGGTCTGGTTCTGGCGCGGTGAAGCGCCGGTGCCGACCTTGGTGTCAACGATCTGCAATCCGGTCGCGGTGGTGACGGGCTTGGCGGCGGTCTGTCCGGTCGCGGCGCCCGGCGCCCACGCGGCGGCCAGAGCGATCACGGCCAGAGCCGTCAGGGCGCGGGGGGAAACTCGCATAGTCATTCTCCTTGAGACATCGGCGGTTGTGACAGCGCCGGATGGCCGACCGCGATTTCTGGCCCGGCGGACGGCGCTTTACAAGCGCCCGCCTAAGGTTTTGCGCTTCAGCGACCGCCATATTTAATCGGAGATGCTTGAACCGCCCCGCCGACGGCCGCGACGAATGGCCATGCGGCGGCCTGGAGCCCGGGACGCCAGGTTCATCGGGGAGATTTGATCATGATTGCGGATTCCCGTGATTGCGGACAGTGATTCCGATCGATCCCGGACACGATTCCTGTGATCTCGGACAGCGGCTCCCATCGACGGCTTCATGGGGTCACGATGACTGCTTGTCGTCAAGGCCGGCGCGCTTGGCGGTA
>JAPLPD010000062.1 GCA_026400395.1 Alphaproteobacteria bacterium
CAGATCGCCGACGAAGAAATTTACGGCTTCGAGCGCTACGCCTTCCGCAAGTTCTACGGCCGCCCGATCGCCGTCTGGCGCATGCTCAAACGCGTCACCAATTGGCACCACATCCGCGACCTGTTCGTGGCGGCCAACATCCTGCTGCTGGGCAAGCACAAGAAGAAGGGCGGCTACAACTGGGACGGCTGGCGGGATCTGAACGAGGAGGACTTCCTCGATCTCACGCTCGGCGAGGACCAGTTCCCGCAGCGGCTGACATTCCAGTTGCGCCAAGGCGTCATGGCCTGAAGGCGCGATATGTGCGGACTCTTCGGCTGGCTGTCCTATCGCCGCGGGTTAGCGGACGCCGAACTTGAACAGGGCCGCGCGGCGACGAAGCTGTTGGCGCATCGCGGGCCGGACAGCCAAGGCGAGTGGTTCGACAACCACGCTTTCATGGGCCACCGCCGGCTCAGCATCATCGATCTCAGCACCGCGGCCAATCAGCCGTTCAGGGATCCCACCGGCCGGTACGTCCTCACCTTCAACGGAGAAATCTACAACTACGTCGAGTTGCGTGTGGAACTCGTCAAAGCCGGCTGGAAGTTCCAGACCGGTTCCGATACCGAAGTCCTGCTGGCCGGGCTGATGAACTGGGGCCAGGACGCGCTGACGCGCTTCGACGGCATGTTTACACTGGCGCTACATGACAGCCTGAC
The DNA here is from genome assembly GCA_026400395.1 of Alphaproteobacteria bacterium. Classification (GTDB taxonomy): domain Bacteria; phylum Pseudomonadota; class Alphaproteobacteria; order Rhizobiales; family Xanthobacteraceae; genus Z2-YC6860. The sequence continues at coordinate 702 of JAPLPD010000062.1, forward strand.
CGGCGAACACCTGCTGGCGCGCGATCCGCTTGGTCAGAAGCCGCTGTACTACGTCCTGACGTCCGACGGTGCGATCTATGCCTCGGAGCTGCGCTCGCTGCTGAGCCTGCCCGGTCGCGGCTGGACCATCGATCGCGCCAATTTCGCCCGCTACCTGATGCTCGGCTATTACGCCTTCGATCAGACGCCGCTCACGGGCGTGCACAAGCTGCTGCCCGGGCATTGCCTCCGCGTGAACCGCGACGGCAGCCGGATCGAGCGCTACTGGAACTCCATTCCCGGCGCGAACCAACTCGACATCGGCGAGAGCGAGGCGCTGTCCGAATTCGAACGGCTGTTCGCCCGCTCGTGCGAGCAGTCCATGCGATCGGATGTACCATACGGCGTCTTTCTCAGCGGAGGCATCGACAGTTCGCTGGTGGCAGCGTTTTGCCGGGAGAGCAATCCATCGGTCCGGACTGTCAGTGTCGCCATGTCGGAGGCCGACTACGACGAAAGCAGCAAGGCGTCGGCGGTTAATGCGCAGCTTGGGATACAACACAGCCAGATCGTGACCATGAGCGACCATGCGATCCAAGAATCGCTTGCCGCGGTTCTGGCCTCGCTCGACGAACCGCACGCCGACCCGGGCTACGTCAACGCCCACTACCTTGCGCGCGCCGCTCGCCAATTCATGACGGTCGCGCTGGCAGGCGACGGCGCCGACGAGCTTTTCTCCGGCTACCCTCCATTTGTCGGCCTGGGCGTAGCCGCATGGATGCGCCATCTGCCGGCGCCGGCGGTTTCGCTCGCGCGGTCAATGGCGCACACGCTTCCGGCCACCGACGGCTATCTGGGTCTGCAGTTCAAGGCGCTGGCGTTCCTGCAAGAGTTCCCAGCCAGCGACGCGGTTCGCTTCCCGCTCTGGCTGTCTGCGGTCCCCAAGCGCGACCTGGATGCGCTTTGCCACGGTCCCGGCGGTGCAGCGGATGGGCTGTTCGACTATGTCGAGCGGTTCATGGCGCCGGTGGAGGACGGTACGCTCCAGCAAAAGCTGCTCTACTACTACCAGAAGACCTTCTTGCCGGAGTTCGTCTGCATGCACACCGACCGGGCGGCGATGCAATCGAGTCTCGAGGTTCGCTCGCCGTTTCTCTCGTTGCCGCTGGTCGAGTTCGCCAACCGCCTGCCGGACCGGTTCAAGATGAAGAACGGCAATCTCAAAATCCTGCTGCGCCGCGCCGCCGCCAAGCGCGGCCTGTCCGCCGATATCGTCGGGCAGCGCAAACAGGGCTTCACATTTCCATTGGCCCGCTGGCTGAAGACCACATTGCGTCCGCATGTCGATGCGCTGCTAAAGGACGACTGCGGCGACGAATTGATCGACTCCGCCATCGTGCGGCGATACGTCAACGATCACATGAACGGACGGCGCAACAACTACCGGCTGCTGTACCACCTGATCGTATTTCGGGCCTGGCGGCGCAACTATCCGAGCCTGAGGTTCGCGGCATGAGCCCCGGCCTGGACAATCTGACCGGCGACCACCGCGAGCAGGCGGAGTTCGTGGTCAATTCGGCATGGCGGCTGCAGTCGTTGCAGGACGACAACGCGCTGTCGCCGACGCACGGCTGCTTCCACTACTCGTACTGGCGCGACAAGACCTCGGAATTTCCCGACGCCCGGTTCCAGGAGGCCGGCGCCGCGCTTGGACTGCTAAGCCTGCCGTTCTTCGACTCCGCACGCCAGGCCGGCCGCCTGCCCCCATCCGACGAACTCTATCGCGCGTTTTCCGCGGGTCTCGGCAATCTGGCGCGCCAGCAGTACCCGGAAGGCTGCTTCGACGAGTGGTACAAGGGCGAGCGCGGGTTTGCCGCCACCGAATTCACGCTCATCGCGTATGGGCTGGCGGCGCGAACGATGGGAGACGCTCTTGCCCCGGCCGATCGCACGCTGTTGCGCAGCGTCGCCGAGAAGGCCGGGCGATGGCTTGCCAAGCGCGACGATCGCGTCAAATCCAATCACGAGGCGGCCGCCGCGGCCGCGCTGGCGCTGATCTGGGAACTGACGGGCGATGACTCGTTTAAGACGGCGGCGCGGCGCAAGCTCGACGATACGCTGGCGCGGCAGAATGCCGAAGGCTGGTTTCCGGAAATCGGCGGCATGGACCTCGGCTATTGCTCGGTGCTGCTCGACTACGTGATGGTCCACGCCCTGGTGACGAAGGACAGCGCCGCCATGCCATCCATGGAGCGGCTGTTCCAGTTCATGCTGCCGCTGATCCACCCCGACGGCACGATCTCGCCGGAGATGGGGCTCTGCCTCAACCCTTACGTCAGCCGCCTTGGTATCGGCCTCCTGTCGGAGCATAGCGAAGCGCCGCGCGCTCTGGTCAGCGCCATACAATTGGCCGCCGTCGGGACCGAGGGTTTGCGTCCCTATCTCGCCGACGACCTGCGCCTCGCCCGCTGGTCCTACCTGCCGCTGATGACCGGGCTGCTGGCTTCAGGCTTCCGCGCCAGCGAAGCACCGCTGACTTCGACGTTCAAGCAAGGCTGGACGTCATACCGCTCGGCTGCCGTCTGCGCCTTCCACGATGCAAACCGGCACGTCTATTTCAGTCCGGCCGGCGGGGGCGGCGTCCGGGTCTATACCGGCCAGCGGCTGGTCTACGAAGACCTGGGCTTTCGCATGCAGGCCGGTGAACAGCATTTCGGCACCACGGGCTACGATCCCGATCGGCAGGTATCACAGATCGCCAACGGCTTTTCGGTTTCTGCCGGCTTCGGCGCCGCTGAGTTCTTTTTCCCGAGCTTTTTGTCTCGCCTCTTGCTCAGGCTGGGATGCACGACCGCGCTCGGAGCCCGCCTGCTGCGCGCGATGATCGATTCCGTGCGGCTGAAGCGCCGCACCGCCGCCAACCAGTCGGCGGCGCCGGTCTCGGGCGCGACGACCGGCTACAACCTGGAGCGAAAGGTAGAAATCCTGGGCTTGCGGATTTGCATCACCGACCGGATTGCCGGACCGGATGG
>JAPLPD010000292.1 GCA_026400395.1 Alphaproteobacteria bacterium
AAATGGCCAGATCAGCCCCTCGACCACCGTTCGGGCTGGCCGAACAGCCGGTAATGCGTCGGCACCTCGCGTCGGTCTTGTGGCAAGGCCGTAAAACGCCAATACTCACGCCAGTTCGGGAGTCATCTGGAGAATCCCGGCGAAAACGGTTTTTCGGTTTCTGGCGGTGCGCTCGGGACGCCGTGATAAATCCCGCAAGAATGGTGCCGAAAATGCTCATAATCGCTTTCTGATCAAGAGATCGGTCAATTGAAAAAGCCGGCGTAGGTCATGCCGAGCGCGGCTGCCGCCAAACCGCAACTCACGGCCAGAACGACAGACACCGGCCGGTCGAGAAAATCCGCCCGTGATTCGACCGGGGATTCGACCACATGGTTACCTTCTTTTTGCATGCTCGCTCCTTTGAACCCTGGGACCAACGTTCGCGGGAGAGAACAGTTCCGATTGCGCGATCGGTCAAAAGCCGCAGGCGCTATCGGCGCTCGGGCGCAATGATTTGCGGCGCGCCGTTTTCGAACGCCTTCATATCCTGCGGGTTACTGCCGCCGGGAGGCGTGCGATCCGATGGATTGCCGCGGCGTGACGCGTCCTGCTGGTTGGCTGGATTGACGCCCGGCGCGCTCAGTCGAATCCGTAGAACTTGCAGAATTCGTTCGGTGCGGCGCGCGGTGAGCGGAAATCGTTGGCCTTGTGCTTGCGGTCGCCGTATCCGATGCCCATTCCGCAGAACAGCATCTCGTTGTCCGGCAGCTTCAGATAGGCGCCGACGGTATCGTAGAGACGGGCCCATGCTTCCTGCGGGCAGGTGTCGAGCCCGTAGCCGCGCGCCAGAAATGCTAGCGCGTGGATGTAGCCGCCGAGATCGGCCCATTGGCCGGGGCCGAGCCGGCGGTCGATGGTGATGAACAGCGCGACCGGCGCGTCGAAGAAGTCAAAGTTCTTCTTGAACTGCACAAGCCGCGCGGCGGGATCGCCGCGGTCGATGCCGAGCGAGCCGTAGAGTTGCACGCCGTGCTCCTCGCGGCGATCCTTATAAGCGCCGAACATCGGATCGGGATAGACTTGGTATTCCGTCTTGGCGTGGAGCGGGTTTTCCCTCTCAAGGCGCTTCTGCACGATCGCCTTGAACTCGGCGAGCGGCTTGCCGGTCAGCGCGTAGATGTTCCACGGCTGCAGATTGCCGCCGGAGGCGGCGCGCGCCGCCCGTTCGAGCAACTCCTTGACGATCGCCGGATCGACCGGCTTGTCGAAAAATTGACGGCATGCGATGCGGGAATCGACGGCTTCAAAAACGTCCATGGCGGTTACTTTTCTGAAATGAAAATCAATCTTCGGCTGGCGGCAAAAACCGCGGCGGCGGGGAGGGCAGGTCGTCTGCGTCGGGCGCCGCCAGCGCCGCCGGGTCGTTGTGCACCCGGTAGAGCTGCGGCGCAGCCCGGTTGATGTGCATCTGGAAAATGTCCGGCCTGTTGTAGTGGCCGGCGAAATCGTGACGCAGCTTCATCTGGATGCCGAGGTCGAGATTGCATTCGGCGTAGAGGATGCCTTCCTCCGGCCCCAGCGGGCCGGCGATGATGCGGCTGAGCGGATCGACGATCAGCGTGCCGCCGCAGCAGTCGGGATTGCGCAGGAATTTCTCGGCCGCCGGGCCGGCCTGCAGCATCTCGATCATGCGGTCGTCGACCGTGCCGCAAGCCGAGATGACGAAGGCTTTGCTCATCTGGGCGAATGCCTGCGAGTCGATGGCGACGCGGTTGCGCAGCGGATCGCCGCTGGTCGGGAAGTGGTTGGGCCAGCTCATGACGTGGACGCGCGTGCCTTCGGCGATCAGCGCGAAGATCGCCAGCGGATTGGAGTTCTCGCCGCAGATCAGCCCCGACATCGGCCCGAACTCGGAGGGAAACGCGCCGAACGTGTCGCCGTAGCCGCCCATGTGGACCAGCCGCTCGCCGACCGTCGGCATGATTTTCTGGTGCTTGCGGATGATGCTGCCGTCCGGGCCGAAATAGATCTGGGTGTTGAACATCGTGCCGGTGGTGATCGGCAACTTCTCGCACACGCCCATCACCACGTAGGCGTTCGCCGCCCGCGCGGCTTCGCCGAGCGCCGCGGTTTCCGGACCGGGGATTTCCACCGCGTTCTTGAACAGCTCGATGGCGAGCTTGTTGGCGACCGCGCCGGTCGCCGCATGGTGGTGGTACCAGACCGGATGCGCCGGGATGAAGCCTTCCGGAAAGCCGATGATGCGCGCGGCGTTTTTCCCGGCTTCGCGGATCAGGCGGCATGCCTTTTCGGTCGAGCCCTCGCGGTCGAGGAACACCGATGCGGCCTGCACCGCCGCCACCTTCACCGTGCCGTAGCTGTCCCCCATGATCAGACTCCCCCGCTTTTTTCGCGCAGCACAATGGTTGGTGCAAGGCCGATCACGGCGATCAGGCAGAACAGCATCGGCAGGAACGGCGCCATCACCCAGCCTGTCATGTCCCACAGCATCCCGGCGATGATCGGCACGATCACCGCGCATGAGTAGCTGATGGTGAACATGCCTGACGCAACGCGGTGCACCTCGCCCGGCGGGCTGATCAGCGGCGGCAGCGCCAGGATCAGCACCAGGATCGAAGCCGCGAAACAGCCGAGCACGGCGGCGCCGACCACCACCCAAATGCCGCCGAGCCCGACGATCATCAAAAGGCCGATGAGGCAGCAGACCCCGCACGCGACGTAGGACCATGCGGTTCGCACCATCCGGTCCGCGGATGCCAGGAGCAGGAATGACGCCGGCAGCTGCCCCATGTTGTTGGCGGTCAGCGCGCTGTGGATGAGATCGGGCCGGCCAGTGTGGGTGAGGTAATCGGGCAGGAAGCCGTTGAGCGAAAAATAGGTGGCGTTGACGCTGCCGAGCAGAAGTCCGATTCGCCAGATCAGCGGGTTGCGGAAGTCCGGCATCCAGAGCCGGCTGGCGGCGGTCGGGATGGTGGCGGGCGCCTTCGGCGCGAGTGCGAAGACGATGACGGCAATAATCGCGACCGGCGCCGCCCAGAATGCCATGTCCCATTGCCAGCTGTGGTGCAGCATCGGCAGGACCAGCGGGATCGTCAGCGCCGCCGGGAGGATTTCGCCGACGATCAGGCCGTTGGTGTAGACCGCGGTGGCAAAGCCGATGCGGTGGGGCACCCAGGCGCGAACCAGCGGCGGCAGTGACGGCTGCATCACCGCGACGCCGAACGCGGTGACGATGGAGCCGAAGTACAACATCGCCACGTTCGGTCCGATGCCGCGCAGCGCCGAGCCGAACGCGCAGAGGCCAAGGCCGATCAGCAGCGCGGTCAGCGCGCCGAGCCTGGCGATCATCAGCGAGCCGGCGATGGCGGCTCCGGCGAACAGCACCATCGGCAGGCCGGAGAGGATGCCAACCTGGGTTTCCGACAAATGCAGGTCGTCGTGAATGAGCGGGATGACCGGCGGCACCGCAAGAATGGTGAGGCGCAGGGCGTTGCCGGCCAGCCAGAGCAGCAGCAGCGCGCGCAGCGGCGGGATCATGCGTGCCGGCGCGGTACGCAGGCCACGGCGCAAATCGACAGCAGCGTGAAGATGGCGATCATGAGGAACACCGAGCGCGGCGCGCCGTGGTCGAGCATCGCGCCAAAGGCCAGTGGCGCGAGGATGCCGGCGATGTGATAGCCGGTGGTCACGAAGGCGAACACCTTGCCGAACGACCCCGGTGGGGTGACCTCGCGCACGATCATGTCGCGCGATGGCATCACCATGCCGCCGCACAGCCCGGACAGCGACATCATCACGATCAGCAGAACTGCACCCGGATCGAAGCTCCCGATCAGCAAGGTGACGAGCGCGGTCGCGCCAAGGCCAAAGGATGCGATCACGCGGTGGCGCCCGGTGCGGGCGGCAAGCCAGCCGCCAGCCAGCACGCCGAGCGCGCTGAGCAGCAGGTAACCCGACAGCGCGGAGTTGGCGGTCACGGGACCGGTCCCATGGAGCTGGTCCAGCGCCACCACCGAGAAGTTCTGCAAGCCGAAGCTGCCGAAGGCGTAGACCAGGAAAAACACGAAATTGGCGAGGATCGGCGCCGTCATCAGCAGGCGCCAGTTGGCCGGGCCGGTGTTCTCGGCCGGCTTGCTCGAGGAATGCCGCACTTCGTCGCCGCCGGGCGTGAACACCAGCGCGAGCGCTGCGAGCGCGCCAAGCAGCGCCGCGCCGAAGAATGCGCCGCGCCATCCGTATATTCCGTGCATCACCAGCACCGCGCCGGGCGCCGCTGCGCTGCCCAGCATGCCCGCGAAGGTGTGCACCGAATAAGCTTGGCTCATGCGTTCCGGCGCAACGTGGCGCGACAGCAATGCGTAGTCGGCCGGGTGATAGACGGTGTTGCCGAGACCGATCAGGCCGAACGTTGCGATCAGCACCCAGTAGGAATCCACCAGTCCGGCGATGGCGAAGCCCGCTGCTCCGAACAGGAGGCCCGCGATCAACGCGAGCCGTGCGTTGATGCGGTCGATCAGGAACCCAGCCGGCGTCTGCGCCACCGCTGAAACAGCGTTGAACATGGTCAGCGCCAGTCCGATTTCGGTGTAGCTCACCGCATAATCGCCGCGAACGAATGCGAACAGTGGCGGCAACACCAGCATGTAGAAATGGCTGACGAAATGCGCCGCACTCACGCCGGCCACCAGGCGCACATCGTCCGAGCGCCGCGCGGCGAATGTGAGGTCGGTGGCTTCGGTCATGGATGCGATGCCTGGTCCTGGCCGGTTGCCTGGGTCACCTCTCCCCGATGGGCAGAGGTCGCTGACCCGCGCAGCGGCGAAGCGGGTGAGGGGGCCTCAGAACTATCGAGAGTCATGTTCCCCCTCACGCGGCTCGCTTCGCTCGCCGACCTCTGCCCATCGGGGAGAGGTGAAAGCAGAGTGGCTCGTTATTTCTTCTTCTTCGCGTCCTGGATGGCCTGCCAGACCCGTGCGGGGCTGGCCGGCATGTCGATGTGCTTGATGCCGTACTCCGACAGCGCATCCACCACGGCATTCATGATCGAAGTCATCGAACCGGCGCAGCCGGCTTCACCGCAGCCCTTGACGCCGAGCGGGTTGGTGGTCTCCGGCACCGGATGGCTCAGCACCTCGAAGTGCGGGGTGTGGTGCGCACGCGGCATCGCGTAGTCCATGAACGAGCCGGTCAGAAGCTGGCCCTGTTCGTCATAGACGACGTGTTCGAGCAGCGTCTGGCCGATGCCCTGCATCACGCCGCCATGGGTCTGGCCGTCCACCAGCATCGGATTGATGATGGTGCCGAAGTCGTTCACCGCGACGTACTTCACCACGTCTATGTTGCCGGTGTCGGGATCGATCTCGACCTCGCAGACGTGGCAGCCGTTCGGATAGGCCGAAGGCGCGCCTTCGCTCACATGCTTGACGTCGAGCGATTGCGGCTCGTCGGGCGGCAATTTCATGCCAGCGCGCACCTTGGTCGCCAGTTCCATGATGTCGATGGCGCGGTCGGTTCCGGCGACCACGAACTTGCCGTCCTTGAACTCGATGTCGCTGGAGGATGCCTCCAGCGCGTGCGAGGCAAGTTGCTTGCCCTGTTCGACCACCTTGGCCGCGGCTTCGACAATCGCCTGGCCCGAATTCATCATTGAGCGCGAACCGCCGGTGCCGCCGCCGGCCAGCAGTTCATCGCTGTCTCCCTGCAGCAGGCGGACCTTGTCGAACGGCACGCCGAGTTTCTCGGTCAGCACCTGGGCGAAAGCCGAGGCATGGCCCTGGCCGTAGTCGAGCGTGCCGGTCCGCAGCGTGACGCCGCCGTCGGCGTCGAAGCTGATGCCGCCCATTTCCTTGTTGGCTGGGGCTGTGACTTCGAGAAAGCACCCGACGCCGATGCCGCGCACCTTGCCGCGCTTCTTGCTCTCGCGCTTGCGTTTGCTAAACCCCTTCCAGTCCGACGCGTCGAGCGCCTGCTTCAGGATCGCGGGAAAGTCACCGCTGTCATAGGTGGTGCCGGCGGCGGACTTGAACGGGATTTCGCTCTTGCGGATCTGGTTCTTGCGGCGAAGCTCAATGCGATCGAACCCGCACTCGGTGGCGGCGTAATCGATCAGCCGCTCCATGTAGTAGTTGCCCTCGGGCCGTCCGGCGCCGCGATACGGATTGAGTTGCGTCGTGTTGGTGAACACGCATTTGGTGTTCACTTCGAGCAGCGGCGTGCGGTAAAGGCTGATGACGTTGCGCACCGTGTTCAGGGTCGGCGGCTGCGGCGCCATCTGGCCCTGGAAACCGCCGAGATTGCCGTAGCCGTTCAGCCGCAGCGCCAGGAAGTGGCCTTCCGCGTCCATCGCCAGTTCAGCGGTCTGCTCGTGGTCGCGGCCGTGGTTGTCGGACACGAAGCTCGATGAGCGCTCGTCGGTCCATTTGACCGGACGTCCGAGCATCTTGGCCGCGTGCAGGATGCAGACGTATTCCGGATAGACCGCGGCTTTCATGCCGAACGATCCGCCGACATTGCCGGTGAGGATTTGCACCTTGTCCGGCGTGGTCTTCATGGCGCCGACGATGCCGGCTTTCATCCCCATCACGCCCTGGCTGACGGAATGCAGGGTGTAGCGCTCCTTGGCCTTGTCGTAGCTGCCGATGGCGGCGCGCGGCTCGATGGCGTTGACCACGAGGCGGCTGTTGATCAGCTTGAGCTTGACCTTGTGCGCCGCGCCGGCGAATGCGGCGGTGACCTTCTCGGCGTCGCCATAATGGAAATCGAGCGCGATGTTCTTTGGCACGTCGTCGAAGATCGTCGGCGCGCCATCGGCCACCGCCTGGTCCGCTGTGGTGATGACCGGAAGCGATTCAATATTGACCTCGATGGTCTCGGATGCGTCCTTGGCCTGGGCGACGGTGGCGGCCACGATGCAGGCAATCGGATCGCCGACATAACGGACCTTGTCGGACGGCAGCATCGCCTTGCCGGGCTTCTTCATGTCGGAGCCGTCGCGGCTCTTGAACGGCAGGGCGGACTGGATGGTGCCGTACTGCTTCATGTCCTCGCCAGTGTAGACGGCGAGCACGCCCGGCATCGCCTTCGCCGCCTCGATGCCGATCGACTTGATCCGGCCGTGCGCGATGGTGCTGCGCAGGATGTATGCGTAAGCCTGGTTCGGCAGGTTAATGTCGTCGGTGTAGCGGCCTTGGCCGCGCAGGAGCTGGCCGTCCTCCTTGCGTTTCACCGGCTGGCCGATGGCGTAGGCGGAACGGGTGTCGGCGGTGTCCTGGATGTTCATAGGGTGATTTTGCCTGAATCGCCGGAAAACGAGCGGAAAGGGGATGGCAGAGGGTGTGTTGGAGATAACGGACCGTGCCCCGTTTCACAAGCACACCCAGAGGTTTTGTTAGCGCACAATGAGAATGTCCCCTTTGTGCAAAGTGAGAATGTCCCCTTTTCGAGTTTGATTCGACGGGGCATTGATGGACAGGGGATTACTGACGATGAGCGCGTCGGAGCGCGAACGGGCGGGCGTCGTGCGTTC